>JARFQZ010000086.1 GCA_029287515.1 Lysobacterales bacterium | reverse complement strand
CATGGTCTGAAAATCTTCCAGCAGATCAGGGTTACGCCTGAACAGCATGAAAACTGATGCCGGATCCCTTTTCCGGCCGCGCAAGGATTGTTTTTCGCCCCGGTAAAGCGACGTATCCAGCGGACGGAAAGACTGCATGGCGAAGCTCGAAGCCTTGTATGGATCATCCCAGCGGCGGATCAGGGCCTGCTGCCAGAACGTCGAATAAAGGAACCGGCGGCCGTGCATCATGCGTAATGCCGGACGCTTCTGCTGGTACGCCATCGCGCCGGCAAATACCGGGGCCAGTTCGGCCGGGGAACTTTGCGCAAGCCATCGGGCGAATTCCAGCACAGCCGTGTGGCTCAGCCGCAGAGATAATTTGCAACGGGTTTTACGCTTTCCGAAGGTCGATCGTACACGCTCCAGCAGGCTTTCCAGATCCCCTTCGGGTGCAATGCCGAACAACAAGCCCATGTCAAGGAACGATTCAAGCCTGCGGTTACTGGACCATGCCTTGCCGTCTTCATATCTGATTGCGAGACCTAACCTGAAGTCTGTCACTTCAATACGGCGTCCAGCGGGGGAAAATTCTGGCATGTCGGCTTTGAATTCCAGTAAGGTCGTTTCCAGGGGGCCAAAATATTTCCCCTGGTATTTGCGGCTCCCCAGCAAGCTGTGCCGGACTGCTTTTTCCCGGCTAACCTGGGTCAGGAATTTAAAAACAGTCAACTCTTTGCCGGAAACAGACCACTTGCCGACTCCCAGTGAAAGCCCGGTCGATTGCCTGACAACCAGGCTTTCCTCGTTCAGAAAACGAAGGGTCCTTATCTCCCCCGGATAGTTCCTGGCGTCGGCAAGCAGCACCTGGAAGTTTCCCGCGAGGAGGTCCTGGAAATTTCGACGCAGTGCGCCCGGTGCGAAATCTCCTGCGTAGATCGAAGCATCCGTTTCCAGACGGGAATACTCATGGGCGATGCTCATCCTTACCTTGACCCTGGCCACGTCGGACAGGGCAGAGCTGACTTTCGCCTGGAAATCGTCCAGCACCTCCAGGGCGTCCAATACCTGCTCGAAATCATCATCCAGCCCAAGGTTTTCGACCAGGCTTTCAAGCAGGTCTCTCTCAAGCGGTGAAAGATCTTCCAGGGTGACCTTATTCTTCAGCGAGGCAACCGCGGAACTGAACCGACGGGGAGAGAGCCCGAGCAGGCCAGAAACCACGTCATCCAGGATTTGCCGCAGGTCTGACGGCCTGGCAAACCGGACCTCGATCCCTGCACCCAGGACCCCTTTCAACAGGTCCGAGCTGGACTTCCTCAGGGCCACGCGGATCGAGTCGTCTTTGCGGCCGAGAAAAACCAGTTTAAAACTGTCCTTGATGTCCACTTCGAACTCGGCGGAAGCGCTGCCCGGCACATTAATCGCGATGGCGCCGGAAGTGGCCAGAAGCCCGGCCAGGCGGGTCATGCCGGAGGCCAGCAATTCGCTCCAGTCTATTTCCAGCGAAACGCGCAGCCGCCCTGCCGTGGCGAATCCCACGGCCTGGGACCCATCCATGCTCAGTACGTCGGCCAGGGAGAATGCGCTTTTGAGATCAGCGATGTCGGCCGAAACGGCGTTGCGCAAAAGTTTATTGCGCCGGTGTTTGTGGTAATAGAAATGGTCCAGGCCTTGCCTTGCGCTGGCTCCCAGAAGACCACCGGCTCCCGATTTCGAATTTTCAGTAATGAGAGCGGAAGAGGTGTATTTAAGCCAGGCACCGCTGTTGCCTGTGTCGATCAGCGGGTACCACCGGCTTTTTCTTGACAGGTCCCGTTTGCTGACTTTGCCGATAATCCCGTGGCGCCTGTCACGGTCGGACTTATCGTTGAACAAGTCGACCCTGAATTCCAGGTCACCGGCCAGCCGGTATGAAAATCCACCCGCTCGACCGCTGTGCGCATCTTTCACTTCGACGATACCGATGCGGGTCGGGAGATCATCCCCCAGCCTGGCCCTTGCCAGGCCGTGAAGCTCCCGCGCGTGCTCAGTTTCGAAAATTTTCACAGGAACCTGACCGACGCCGGACCGGTTTACATGTTCCTGCGGTATTCGCCGCCCACATCGTAGAGAGAGTGACTCATCGAGCCCAATGAACAGTACCTGGCTGCATCCATCAGCGCCTCGAAGGTGTTCTTTCTCTCCCGGGCTACCTGTTGCAACCGCCTGAGCTGGTTATCGCCATTTTGACGATGGGCATCACGGAAGTTCTCCACGTTGAAAACCTGCTGGTCTTTTTCCTGGTTGGAACTGCGCATCAACTCGATCTCGCCGACTTCACCGTGCCCGCCGTCGGGGGGCAGGAACGTATTCACGCCGACGATGGGAAAAGTGCCGTCGTGCTTCATGCTCTCGTAATACAGGCTTTCCTCCTGGATTTTGCTGCGCTGGTACATGGTATCCATGGCGCCCAGCACCCCGCCACGTTCTGAAATGCGCTCGAATTCCTGGTACACCGCTTCTTCCACGAGGTCGGTCAATTCGTCCACGATAAAGCTTCCTTGCCATGGGTTTTCACAGAAGTTCAGTCCTAATTCTTTGTTAATAATCATTTGGATAGCGACAGCTCTTCGCACAGATTCTTCAGTTGGTGTCGTTATCGCTTCATCGTATGCATTGGTGTGCAGGCTGTTGCAGTTGTCGAACAGCGCATACAGCGCCTGCAGCGTGGTGCGGATGTCATTGAACTGGATTTCCTGCGCGTGCAGGCTGCGCCCGCTGGTCTGAATGTGGTACTTCAGCATCTGGCTGCGGCGACTGGCGCCGTAGCGCTCGCGCATGGCGCGCGCCCAGATCCGCCGGGCCACCCGGCCGATCACGGTGTATTCGGGGTCCATTCCGTTGCTGAAAAAGAAACTCAGGTTGGGTGCGAACGAATCAATGTCCATACCCCTGGCCAGGTAGTACTCGACGATCGTGAATCCGTTACTCAGTGTGAAGGCGAGCTGGCTGATCGGGTTAGCGCCGGCTTCGGCGATGTGATAGCCGGAGATGGATACGCTGTAAAAATTGCGTACGCCATGATCGACGAAGTACTGCTGGATATCGCCCATCATGCGCATCGCGAACTCCGTCGAGAAGATACAGGTGTTCTGGGCCTGGTCCTCCTTCAGTATGTCCGCCTGGACTGTGCCACGGACTTTTGTCAGGGTTTCGGCCTTGATTTTCGCATAGGTTTCCTCATCGACCAGCTTATCGCCGGTGATGCCCAGCATCGCCAGTCCGAGGCCATTGTGACCTTGCGGCAACTGGCCGATGTAGTGCGGTTGCATCCGGCCTTCGAAATGTTTCTCGATCTTTCTCTTTGCTTCTTCCCACTTACCATGCTTGTGCAGGTACAACTCCACCTGCTGATCGATCGCGGTGTTCATGAAAAACGCCAGCATCATCGGCGCCGGGCCGTTGATGGTCATGGAAACCGATGTGTTGGGCGCACAGAGGTCGAAACCTGAGTACAGCTTCTTCATGTCGTCCAGCGTGGCGATGGACACACCGGAATTTCCGACCTTGCCGTAGATGTCCGGCCGGGTGTGCGGGTCTTCGCCATACAGCGTAACCGAGTCGAATGCAGTGCTCAGCCGGACGGCGGGCTGACCCTGTGCGAGCAGGTGGAAACGGCGGTTCGTCCGTTCCGGCGTCCCTTCACCGGCGAACATGCGGATCGGGTCCTCACTGGTCCGGCGATAAGGGAAAACACCCGCTGTATACGGGTAAGATCCGGGCAGGTTTTCCCGCATCAGGAATGAAAGCAATTCGCCCCAGTCCGCATCCCTGGGCATGCCAATTTTCGGAATCTGCAGGCGGCTGAGAGATTCTTTGTAATTGGATCCGGTAATGGTCCGGCCGCGAACCTCGTACACATACTGCTCGGTGCGCAGGCCTTTCTTACGCTCAGGCCAGGCTCGCAACAACCGCAATGCGTCCTCGTTCAGTTCGCTGATGGCGCTGTCATAACGCTGACGAAGAAGCACAAGGCTCCGGTCTGCCCCCTCCTCTCTCAGCGCGAAAGACACATACCTCGCAAACGGCTCGGGCAGGTGCTCGTCTCTGAGGGCTTTCAGTGATTCGAAATAATTCTGCGCCTTGCTGGCGGCTTCGGCCTGGCGGGCGATGTCGGCATTGATCGCCCTGCCCTGCTCGGAAATTTCGGACAGGTATCGGGTTCTCTGGCCCGGAATCAGCACGGTGGCTTTGGGCGCCCTGACGCTGGTGTCGATCTCCGGCGACCAGTCTTCAACCGGCAGGTCAAGCTTTTCCCGCAGCAGGCGGCACAGGTTCACGAACATCCAGGTCACACCCGGGTCGTTGAACTGGCTCGCAATCGTTGGGTAAACGGGAACATCTTCGTCGCTCGCCTGGAACGCAAGGTGGTTCCGTTTCCATTGCTTGCGGACGTCGCGCAAGGCATCCTCGGCGGCCCGTTTGTCAAACTTGTTCAGTACGACCAGATCGGCGTAATCCAGCATGTCGATTTTTTCCAGCTGGCTCTGGGCGCCGAAATCACTGGTCATGACGTAAACCGGAAAGTCCACCATGTCGACGATTTCGGAATCCGACTGGCCGATGCCGGCCGTCTCGACGATCACCAGGTCAAAGCCCCCGGATTTCAGGAAAGATATGGCGTCCTGCAGGATCGCCGAGGTCGCAAGGTGCTGGCGCCGCGTGGCCATGCTGCGCATGTAAATGTTTTCGTTGCGGAGGGAATTCATCCGGATTCGGTCGCCAAGCAATGCGCCACCGGTGCGCCGCCGCGTGGGATCCACGGCCAGGACGGCGATTTTCATGTCGGGAAAACACTGCCCGAAGCGGTTCAGCAACTCGTCGGTGACCGACGATTTTCCCGCGCCGCCCGTACCGGTGATCCCCACCACTGGCGCCTGCTTCTCCCTGCCCGCCCATTCGCGGCGTTTCAGCCTGAGTTCTGCTTCGCCAAACACCTCGTCTTCGAGGGCGGAGATCACGTTGGCGATGGTCTTGGCGTTTTCGAGATCCAGCTGGCCCGGGTATTCGGTGGGTACGCGGTGATCCGCCGCGCGCCTGACCACGTCCTCGATCATTTCAACCAGGCCCATCTGCATCCCGTCATCCGGGTGGTAAATACGTTCTATCCCGTAGGCTTCCAGCTCGGTGATTTCCTCCAGCGTAATGGTGCCCCCGCCTCCGCCAAAGACGCGTATGTGCTCCGAATCCCGCTCCCTGAGCAGATCGATCATGTACTTGAAAAATTCGATATGCCCGCCCTGGTATGAGGAGATTGCAATTCCGTCCGCATCTTCCTGGATGGCTGCGCGAACGATGTCCAGCACGCTGCGGTTGTGCCCAAGGTGGATGACCTCTGCGCCCTGGGCCTGGATCAGGCGGCGCATGATGTTGATCGCTGCATCGTGGCCATCGAACAGGGAGGCGGCGGTCACAAAACGCAAAGGAGTGGAAGTCTCCGTTCGTGCCTGTGGTATCTGGTCAGCGGGTCTGCTCATGCGTTCATTCCTTCAATGCAAGCGCATATTGTACCTTGAGACAGCCACGGATTGAGATGACGTCAAAAATGCATTTAGCCAAATTTGCATATTTCGAAACTTAGGCGTATGGTGGTTGGTAGTAGAAGGGGTGAGCACATGGAATGGCTCTCACACGCACGGGATGGCAGAATATCTCGCCACCCGACTAAAGTGTGTCGGGATACGCAGTGGGGGACGGGTCGGTCCCCCCTGCATCTAATTTCAAGGCTCCCGGTTTTCCCGAATGTATTCATCCAGCATCCGTATCCCGTAGCCTGAATAACCTTTCGGAACTGTCGGCAGTGGTTCCTCCTGGTAATCGACACCCGCAATATCGAAATGCGCCCATTGCTGCCCTTCCTCGATGAAACTACCGATGAAAGCTGCTCCCGTGCTGGCCCCGGCACGACCGCTGCTTCCGTTTAGCACATCGGCGATGTCGGAGCTGATCTGGTCGTAGTGGAGTGGATCCAGCGGCAGGCGCCATGTGGGCTCGCCGGCCTGCCTGGCAGCGGCGGTCAACTGTTCCGCCAGTGCGTCGTCATTACTGAACAGCCCTGAGTAGCCCTCACCGACGGCACGCGAAACCGACCCGGTCAGTGTTGCCACATCGATCAGCACGTCCGGCGAATATTGTTGCTGTGCGTACCAGACCGCATCTGACAGCACCAGCCGGCCCTCGGCGTCGGTAGACTTGATTTCAATGGTTTTGCCGGACATCGAAGTCAGGACATCTCCGGGGCGAGTGGCGCGGCTCCCTGGCATATTTTCCGCCAACGCCGCCAATGCAACCAGATTTGTACGGGACCCACGAAGCGCTGAGGCCAGAACCGTGGCCGAGACCACCGCGGCGCCGGTCATGTCGGCCTTCATGCGCCCCATTCCATTTCCGTCTTTCAGCGAGATTCCACCCGAGTCGAAAGTGATGCCTTTGCCCGCCAGCACCAGTGGCGGCTCATCGCCCGCGCCCCGGTACTCGATAGCCAGCAGTCTGGGAGGACGTGCCGACCCCTTGCCGACGCCCAGATGGGCGCCCATGCCATTGCGTTCCAGGTCTTTCTCGTCCAGCACGCGGATGCGAATGTTATCCACACCTTCGAAAGAATCACGCACGCGCTCGACGAAAGACTGCGGATAAATGACATTGGCGGGCTCGGAAACCAGGTCCCGCGCCAGGTAAACCGAGGACGCCACATGAGCCAGGTCCTCCTGGAACTGGCCGGCTGCAGCCGGGTCGTCTCCAAGGATAGTCACCTTGCCTCGAGCCGTGGGGTCCGTGCGGTCTTCTCGGTAGCGGTCGAAGCGGTAGTCGCCAAGCAGAAATCCGAGCGCAACCCGCGAGGCGTTTGCGCCGGGGTCACGCTCCAGACCCTGCCACAGGATGTATAAATGAGTACCACTGGAGCCGTCGTTGAGCGACGCAACCCGGCCACCGAAATTCTCCGCGGCAACGCGGTCCAATGTCTCCGAACCCACGCCGACCAGGTCGATGCGTGAATAGGGCCTGACACCGAACAAAGTCAGGGTGTCGCCGGGCGTTCCAGAGAAATCAGCTTCTGTCAACGCCATCGAAAGGCTTCCGCCCGTGACTTCATCGACCGCGGCAGCCACGCCCGTCAGCGTCTCGCTCTCGGTGACGGGCAATGCGATAGCCCCTTCACCCGGAAGCCGGAAATCAGAGAAATCGATCACGCGCATGGCGAAAGCGTGAGCGGGAAAGATAGCGGCAATCATAAACAGCGTTGCCAGGAAAAATCTGCGCATAAGGACTCCGTTCAGCAGCTTGCCAGGGTTCGAATTTGCAGACACTATCACGCCGGGAAAGGAAGATACAGACGGCCGCAGAATTCAGCAGCCGGCGCGCCCGGTCACTCTTCGAACTGGATGCCCTCGACTTCGTTTGATATCAGCGTGCCCGTATTACCGGATATGACATTTGACAGATCTGAAAGCCGGCCTATCACGCTCATGTTCCCTGTTTCACGCACAAACCAGCAGGCGCCCTTCACTTTCGGCCCCATTGACCCGGAGGCAAAGTCCAGTTTTTCGAGCGTATCGGGGTGAACTGCCTTGATCGCCTTTTGCTTCTCCGTACCGAAATCGGCATAGACATACGGCACGTCCGTCAGCATGGCGAACATGTCGGCATCCAGGCCCCTGGCCAGCAGGGCGCTGGCAAGGTCCTTGTCGATAACCGCCTCCACGCCGAACAGCTTTCTGTTTTCATCGTACGCAACCGGTATGCCTCCGCCACCGGCACAGATAACGACAAAACCGTTATCCACCAGCGTGCGGATGACGTTCATCTCAATGATTTTCATGGGCAACGGCGAGGGCACGACACGCCTGAAATGCCCTCCGTCCGGCGCCATTGTCCAACCCTTCTCCTGGTGAAGCTTGTCCGCTTGCGCCTTGTCATAAACCGGACCCACGGGCTTGGTGGGGTTCAGGAAGGCCGGATCAGACTGGTCTACCAGTATCTGTGTCAGGATCGTAACGATGTTGTCTTCGTAAGGAATGATGTTGCCCAGTTCCTGCTCGATCATGTACCCGATCTGGCCAACCGTTTCTGCGCCAAGCACGTCCAGCGGATAGGGATCAACAGCCGTGTACGCAGCATCCATTAAAGCCAGCAAACCTACCTGCGGCCCATTCCCATGCGCCACGACCAGCTCATGATCGGTATGAATCCTGGCCAGTTGCTGTGCTGCCATCCGAATGTTGTTGCGCTGGTTTTCCGCGTTCAGTTCCTGTCCGCGCCGCAACAGCGCATTGCCCCCCAAAGCCACAACCACTCTCATGGATTATCTCCCTTACTGGCTGCCGAGCGTCGCCACGAGCAGGGCCTTGATGGAGTGCACGCGGTTTTCCGCCTGTTCGAACTGGATACCGGCACGAGATTCGAACACTTCCTCGGTGACCTCCATGGCGTCAATGCCGAATTTCTCGTGGATTTTACGGCCAACCTCGGTCTCGAGGTTGTGGAATGCGGGAAGGCAGTGCATGAATCGCACCCTGGGGTTTCCTGAAGCCGCCATCAGGTCGGCATTCACCTGGTAAGGCGTCAGCAACCTGATACGCTCCTCCCAGACATCGTCGGGTTCGCCCATGGATACCCAGACATCCGTGTGAATGAACTGGACGCCATCGACAGCCTCCCTGGGGTCTTCCGTCAGGGTGAGTGTTCCACCATATTCCCGTTCCAGTTCACGGGCGTGTCCGAGGAGCTTAGCGTCCGGCCACAGGTGTTTCGGAGCGCCGATACGCACATCCATGCCCATCAGGCAACCGGCGATCATCAGGGAGTTACCCATGTTGGAGCGGGCATCGCCGACAAAGGCATATTTGAAGTCGTGCCAGGGTTGCGGCATATATTCGCGCATGGTCATCACGTCGGCGCACATCTGGGTGGGGTGATAGTCGTCGGTCAATCCGTTAAAAACGGGCACACCCGACCACTCCGACAATTCCTCGACGATCGCCTGGTCGTCGCCGCGGTACTCGATGGCATCGTACATCCGGCCCAGCACCCTTGCGGTGTCTTTCACGGATTCTTTCCTGCCAAGATGGGAGCCTGTGGGGTCAAGATAGGTCACATTCGCACCCTGGTCGTAGGCAGCCACCTCGAATGCGCAGCGTGTGCGCGTGGACGCCTTGGCGAAAATCAGGGCAATGTTTTT
>JARFQZ010000065.1 GCA_029287515.1 Lysobacterales bacterium | reverse complement strand
TGGCTTTTCGGCCATCAAATTCAGCTTCAGCCCCAGGTTTTCACCGGCGACATCCAGCAACCAGTTTTCCGCTGAGTCTCCGTTCCCCGAAGGCTCGGGATTTTCCGCAACCGACCAGTCTTCGATCCAGACCCGGAAGGGAGTGCTCTGTGCTCCGGCCAGGCCAAGCGCGCCCCTGGCGTATCGTTGCTCTACGTGGAACTTCTGGTTTTCCGCTTCGGTGACCGCGAAATGCGCGATGAAGACCTGGTTTGTCCTCCACGAGGAAGTGCCCGAATGTGCATCGTTATCAGGAGACAGGGAAAACCGGAAAATTGTGAGTTCATAACCAAACCGCTGTCGTCGCTCATCCTCCAGGTTGCCGGTCAGGTACCACCATTCATTGCGAAATTCCGGGTGCGGCCCGTGGTCTTGGGGAAAATTGAACGTCCGCGGAGCATCGGCCACTGCATAGCCTTCCGGTCGCTTGCTGCCCAGCAGTTCTGACAGGCGGGAACGGTCGACGCCCTCAGCAGGGATGGGGGCCGGCCCACCGGGCTCGAGTACGGCCTGGAACACCGCCATTGCCGCCAGAATTATCGCGGCTATAACCAGGATGACTGCCTTCCTGCTGATTTGACTACTCCTCGCGCATGGCCAGAGCGGGCGAACTGGACGCCGCACGCCAGGAAGGATAAAGACCGGCCAGAAATGCAGCCCCAACGGAAAATACGACAGCGACGGCCAGCACCTGCCATGACAGCTGGATATCCATCTGCCAGCCAAACGCGCGGCGATTGATCACGTCGATCAGCACCCAGGCCATCACCAGGCCGAGCGGAACTGCCGCCAGGCCGCTGAACAGACCGATGGTTGCGGTCTGGGTCGTGACCATGCCGCCGAGCTGGGCGGGCGTCATGCCCAGCGCCCGAAGCGTCGCCAGTTCCCGTGAACGCTCCATCTGCAAGGCCAGCATGGCGCCCAGGATGCCAATGAACGCGACCCCGGTCGCCAGCCAGTACAACACGTCGGTGATGATGAAGGTTCGATCGAACACCCGCAGGGAAAGAGCCCTGATCTCGGCATTGGAACGCATCACCAGTGGCTGCCGGTCTTTGGCGACATCATTCAATCGGGTCATCATCGCTTCCGCATCCATGCCCGGCGAGAGAAACAGTCCGATCGAATCGGTCTCGCGGTCATCCCAGAAACGGTCGTAAGTCGGCCGGTTGATCAGAACGGCGCCACCATTGACGTCATAGCTGCGGAAAGTTCCCACGACGTTGAATTCCTTTTCACCGGACCCGGTCATCAGCCGGATGGTATCGCCTGCGCCGACGTTCCGCCGGTAGGCCAGAGGTTCTGACACCATCACACCACCCTGGCGTTCAAACCCGTACCAGGCCTGATCCGGGTCAGCGTCCAGGATTTCCGAACCGGGATAACGGCCGGGTGCGAGCTGCAACGCAAACAGCCGAATGCGGCCTTCCGGGCTTTCCACCCAGATCCTGCGAGTGGCGCTGTGAGCATCTACACCGGGCACCCGTACCAGGTCATCGATCAATCCGGCTTCCAGCGGAGCCCCGGGCACTGCGACGTAGAGGTCCGACTGCAGGGTCCGGTCCAGCCACGTGCTGACCGAATCCCGAAAACTCTGCACCATCACGCTGACCCCGATGGTTGCTGACACGGCGACCGCAAGCGCGACAATGGCTATCCCTGTGCGGCTGAGATTGGCCCCGATGCCACTGACCGCCAAACGCGCGCTGGTTCCGCCCAGCCTGCCGGCCAGCGGAGCCAGAAACGCACTCAACACCCGGGTCGCCAGCGGAACACACAGGGCAAAGCCCATGATCAGCATGAAGACCGCGGACAAGCCGGCTACCAGGTGGCTGCCGGACATCTTCAACAGCAACCATGCGGACAGGCCGAGCAGAATCCCCACAACGGCAATTGCAGGCACCATGTTCCTGCCCCTGCGCTCAATCACTGACCTCGCCAGTGCCAGTTGCGGCGGATAGGAGGCCGCTTCGATCGCCGGGATCACGGCCGATAAAAGCGTCGCGCCCAGACCCGCCGCCAGGCCCTTGCCCAGGGTCAGCGGACTGACCGAAACATCGGTGACGGTAACCCGGAAGTACAGGTCGTTGATGGACCGGGAAACCAGCCCCAGCAGATGCTCACCCAGCCAGATTCCCAGCAGCACGCCGGAGACCGCACCCAGCAGGCCCAGCACCATGCCCTCGCCGAGGATCAACCTGAAGGTCTGGCCGCGTGTCACCCCAAGCGCCCGCAGCACGCCTATCAGGCCGCGGCGCTGAAGCACCGCGAAACTGACGCTGTTATAAATCAGGAACAATCCGACCAGCAGCGCCAGCAGGCTCATGGCCGAAAGATTGGTCATGAAAGCGGTGCTCATCTCAGCCATGGCCCGGGTGCGCCCTGCTGCGTCCAGCAATTGGGTCCCGGGAGGCAGAGCGCGCTCCAGTAACACCTTCATTCCGGGTTCATCGGCAGGAATCCGAACATCGATGCGTGACAAGCTTCCCGACATGCCCAGCCAATGTTGCGCAACGGCTATATCCACGACCAACAGGTCATCCATAATCCGGGACGCATCATCGCTAAATTGTCCGAGCAGGTTTCCGCGGAAAACTTTACCGGCAGAGCGGATTTCGAATTCATCACCCGGCCCAATTTCCAACATACGCGCGGTTTGTCCTGACATCAGCGCCGCACCCTCTCCCGTCAGTATGCGGCTGAACAAGGTCTCAGCAGAGTTGGTCTGCGGCCCGGTATCGCTACTCGTATCCA
>JARFQZ010000370.1 GCA_029287515.1 Lysobacterales bacterium | reverse complement strand
TCCTGGCCGGGCTGAAGCCGTTCGGCCCCGCGCGTGATGACGCGGTCGCCACCATTGACGTCACCAATCACCTCGACCAGGCTGCCAAGGCCAATGCCGGTATCCACATTGACTTTCTCGACGACGTTGTCGCTGGTCACCCTGAGCACGAACATTTCCGAACCCCGGAGTACCAGCGCGTCCCTGGGGATCGCAACCAGTTTGCGCGGATCGCTGTTGGGCAGGGCTACCCTGACCGGGCTGCCGATCACCCAGGAGGGATTATTGGCGGCAATCCTGACTTCGAACATTCTCGAGCGTTCGTCACCCACCGGAATCACCCGTTTGACCGGGCTCAGGGTTTCGACATCTTGGTGTTCGACCGAGACTTCCAGGCCCTCCTGTAAAAAACCCGACACACTCAGCGGCGCCTGTGCGCGGATTTCACGGTTTTTGGTATCCACCAGTCGAGCAACCTGTGCACCGCGCGTCACGAACTCGCCCACCTGGACCTGCCGCTCCACGACAATCCCTGAAAACGGGGCGAGGACTTTTGTCTGATCGATCCTGCGGCTGGTCTGGGCCGTGGTTATCTCGGCCCGCCTTATCTCCTGCACGATCATATCGAGTTCGGCCCTTGCCTCATCCAACTGGTTGGCCGAGGCGTTGTTGCTGGAAGCCAGCATGTTCAGCCGGCCCAGGTTGTTCTTCAGGTAGCGTTCCCTGGCCTTGAGGCTTTCCAGCATGGCCTGGTTGTCCTGTAATTCCAGTTCCAGGTCGGTGGCGTCGATGGTCGCCACGGGCTTGCCCATCTCCACCTGCTCGCCGACTTCGGCAACCCAGGTGATGCGCCCGGTGGTCTCGGCGCCGATCCGGGCGTCATTGCGGCTGATCACGGTTCCTGAAACCCACATCGAAGCCGAGAACGTGTCCAGCTTCGCTTCATCTACCGCCACCGGGGCCGGTGTTGGTGACTGCGCCAGGGCCAGTAAGGGAAGAGTGGCCAGGCCGGTGAAAATCAGTGTGCGAAAAAACTTTTTCATAGCTTGTACCTCGTTCAGGCCACGGGCTCGGGGGCGACACGTGGAGAGTTTTTGGGCTCCGCAACCACGGCGGAGCGTGCGCTGCCAAGCCTCAGCAGGCTGGGCAGCATCAACAGGGTAAAAAACAGGCTGCAGGTCATGCCGCCGACAATGGTGGTGGCCAGACCGCGGTAGATCACGCTGCCTTCACCGGGCATCAGCACCAGCGGCAGCATTCCGAAAATGGTGGTAAACGTGCTCATGAAGATCGGGCGCATGCGGATGCTGAGTGCTTTCTCGACGGCCTCGTCGCGGCTCAGGCCTTCACGCTCGGCCCGGCGGGTCTGGTCGACGAGCAGGATGGCGTTGTTGACCACCAGGCCCAGCAGAATGATGAAGCCGATCATCGTCAACAGGTCCATCGGCTGGAACGTGAACAGGTTAAGCACTTGCAATGAAATGATCCCGCCCACGCCGGCCAGCGGGATCGTCAGCGTGACAATGGCGCTGTCCTTTATCGACCTGAACAGGCCAGCCATCAGCAGGAACAGGATCGTCAGCGCCAGCAGGAAATTGCCCGTCATCGTCTCGATCGCGTCACTGAGGCTGTCGGCGCTGCCGCCGTAAATAATGGTGCCGTCATCCGGCAACGCCGCTTTCAGCAGGGGTTCGACTTCCTCCTCGACCTGCTTCACCGCGGTTTCCAGTGAAACATTCTCTGGCGGGCTGACACTCAGCGTAACGGTCCGGCGGCCGTTGACCCGGCGAATCTGCCCCGGGCCCGTCGTGCGCTCCACCTGTACCAGTTCACCCAGCGGGACTACTTCACCGGCCGGGGTCATTACGGGTGTGGCCGCCAGTTGCTCGGGCGTGTCCCAGCCACCTGCCTTCAGGATGATGTCCATCCGCTCTTCACCGTTGAAGTACTCGCCGAGCCACAGCCCGTTGCCCAGGGTGCGGATCACCGATGCGATGGCGTTCCGGTTCCAGCCTACCTCCGAGATGCGGGAGTCGTCGGGGAAGATTCTCAGTTCGGGCTCCGAGAGTTCCGGTGGCGGAAACGCCCGGACGTTGGCGCCAGGAAAAGTTTCCATCAGTTGCTGTTGACCGGTCGAAGATGCTGCCACCAGGCCTGCCTCGTCCGCCGATTGCAGGTGGACCGCGATATCACGCCCGCCGCCAAAGCCGCCGAACAGGTTGCCCTGGGAGGCGAAGCCGCGGAAATCGGGAATGCCCACCATGATTTCTTCGCGCATGACGACTTCCAGGTCCCTGACCTTCGACTGGTCCAGGACGCGCGCGCCGATGGTTCCGCCGCCCCTGAACATCCAGATGTAGTAGTTCTTCAGTGCGGGTTCTTTTTCGCCGTCCATGTAAGGTTGAAGGCGTTCCACCAGGGTGCTGACGATTTCTTTTTCCTTGACTTCCCAGGTTGCACCCGGAGGTGTTTGCAGGAAGGCGTCCACCGCATCGCGCTTGACCGGCGGCAGGTAGTCGAGCTGCGGGAACAGCGCCCAGGTCACCAACAGCGGTATGGCGACCAGCTTGATGATGATTCCTGCCCGTCGCCAATGGGTGTGCGTGGCTTTCATCAGCAACCCGGCCATCGATTTCCAGATCGGGGCCTGGCTGCGGGCCAGCTTTTGATGGGTCAGCCAGCTGCCGCCCAGGGCCGGCAGGATCGTCAGGGCAACGATCAGGGAGGCGCAGACCGCGATGGCGATCGTCAGTGCCAGGTCTGCAAACAGTTGCCCTTCCACGTCCTGCAGAAACAGAACGGGCAGGAAAATGGCTACCGTGGTTGCGGTAGACGCAAGCAGCGCGCCCTTGACCTGGCCGGCCCCCCGGAGAGCCGCTTTTCCGGGGCTTTCGCCCTGTTCCCGCAGGCGCACGATGTTCTCGCTGACCACGATGGCAGCGTCGAGCACCATGCCCACGGCAAAGGCGAGCCCGGCGAGGGAGATGACGTTGAGGGACCGGCCGGTCAATTGCAACACGATAAAAGTCGTCAATAAGGATACGGGGATGGAAGTGGCGATCAGTAAAGTGCCCCTGGCGTCTCTAAGGAACCACCACAGCACACCGACAGCCAGCAGAATTCCGATCATCAGGTTGCTGGTGACCAGGTTGACTGCCCGCTTGATGAACACTGAAGCGTCGAAGGACTGGCGGGCGTCCAGCCCCAGTTCTTTCAGCGGGCCTTCCCGTAATTCTTCCATCACGGCTTTGACTTCAATCAGCGAGGCCAGCACATTGGCGCCGTTCTGGCGGTCAATGCGAATGCCCATGGCCGGGTTGCCGTTCTGGATCACGATGTCCTGTCGCAGTCCGCGATCGACCGTGATTTCCGCGATATCGCCCAGCCGAACCGGCCGCCCGTCCCGCCATTCGAGGACCTGGTTGCGAAGCTGTTCGGGGTCGTACCGGCCCTCGAACCTGAGGGTGTACTGGCGGCGGCCAACGTCTATGAAACCGCCAGAAATGTCATTGCTGCGGCTGGCATTGGCCGCGATGTCGGTCAGCGGCAGCCCGAGTTCGGCAGCCCGGTAAGGATCGATGACGATCTGTAACTGTTCCGGCGCACCATCAAGGATGTCTACTCCGGCAACACCCTCGATGCTTTCAATACGGGGCTTGATGATGTCCTCTACCTGTTGGGCGTAGTCCGTCAGCTTTCCGGGGGTGCCGGGCAGTTTCTGCACGAAATACCAGGTCAGCGCCCCGTTCGCTCCTCCACGGCCGCCCAGCTGTACCACCGGCGGATCAGCGTCGGCCGGCAAGGGGGGTAGGCGGTTGAGCCGGCCGATAACGTCCATCAGCGTGGCCTGCATGTCTGTATCGAGGTTGAACTGGAGGTTGATGAAGGCTCCGCCGTTGAAGGCGTTGGCTTCCATGACACGCATTCCCGGCAACCCCTGCAGGACTTCTTCCATCGGCTCAAGAATTTCAGATTCTACTTCGCGCGGTGAAGCAGCCCGCCAGTTGGCCTGGACGTTCAATTGGGGCAGATCAATGTCGGGAAACAACTGGACCGGCAGTTTGTTCAGGCTGAACAGGCCAAAAAGAGTGATGATTGCGACGGCCACAGCCACCCCGGCTGGGTTTTTGACGGCCTGTTCGGTAATTCCCATGTGCTCTCCTCCCGCTGTCTGCTCAGATTAGACGGCAAAAGGAGTTACGAGGTTGTGTCGAAAGTAATGGTTTGCGATTATTCGAAGCGGTCGCTCGGTGAAACGAGGGAATTCAGGAAAATAGTTTCAGTTTGTCTTTGTAGGTTCGCGACAACTTGACGGTATTGCCGCCTTTCAAGGTGAGAAAATATTCACCGTTGATATGTGCCCGCATCTCGGTCACGCGATGAATATTGACGATGGTTGAGCGGTGAATGCGTTGCAGGTAATCAGGGTCCAGTTCCGCTTCCAGCTTTTTCATCGTCATCCGCATGATGTGGGTTTCGCCCCCCGCGTGCACGCACATGTAGTCGCCCGCCGCGTCGATCCAGTCGATCTCGTCCTGCGGAACCCAGGTGGTTGTGCCGGCATCCTTGATGGCCAGTTTCGGCATTTCCTTTTTCTTCAGTGCATCGACTCCCTTGGCCTTGAGTTCTTCCATGCTGGCGACGGGCTCACCAGTGATGTCACCCACCAGTTTCAGAAGTGATTTTTTGTGCTTCAGGGCCCGCTTCAGGTCCAGGGTGTCACCCACCCGTTCCAGTGCTTCGGAGAGCCTCTCATCCTCGATGGGTTTGAGAATATAGTCCAGAGCATTGGCTTCGAAAGCCTTGATGGCATAGTCGTTGAAGGCCGTAACGAACACCACGATTGGCATGTCTTCAGGGGGCAGCCTGCGCAGCACTTCGAACCCATCGATGCCGGGCATCTGGATATCGAGGAACACGAGGTCGGGATGGTGCTCGGAAATCAGTTTCAGCGCTTCGCGGCCGTTCTTGGCTTCCGCGATGATGTCCACGTTTTCCCGGGTGGACAGGCGCAACTTCAAGCCGCGGCGCGCGAGAGCCTCGTCGTCTACGATGATGGTTTTGAGCACGTGTGTCATTGCCACCATCAAGCATATCATCCCTGATTTTTCTCGCAATCAAATACTCGGTCGGCGGGATCTGTTCAGGGAAAAAACAGGCGGGCACCGGTTGGAGCCCGCCTGTTGTTGTCACGTAAGGAGACCAGGAAAAGTTATTGGTAGTGAAGTTCGGTGACCTCGGGGTCGTCGAGTCGCTGCACGGCGGCCGTTAGTGTACCCTCGTAGCACTGGTCGACTTTCTGGGACCGGCGTACGCCGCCAGCAATCCGGCGGTCAGACGACCCACAGACTTCTCTTGATTCGGCTTTCAGCTTTCCGTAAACCGAGTTCGCGTCATTTTGAATTTCAGGTTGCCATTCACTGTTAAGAAGGCTGCGATTGGCATGGTTTCCAGATGTGGCAGCAGCTGATGAAATCAGCGGGAGAGAAAAAGCGGCAACGGCGATGAGGGAAACAACAGAGTTACGGATTGTGTGAGCAGTAGAAAGTGTTTTCACGTTTAGCACCTTTTTTGTGTTAATCGGAATATTCATGAGCCAAAACTGTGACCCATGTAGCTACAGATGGACCCAACACGAAAAAAGTTATATGAGTTGCGACGAATTGAATGACGTGCCGCGATGAACGGAAATTTTTGCCTGAAAATCACCGCAAAACGCGTGGTTGTCTACCCCGGGATCCATCTCTTTGGCTGGACCCGGGAAGAGGCCATAGAGTTCATGATGGAATCCGGGCGGTTCCCGGATTCCATGGGCGATGATTTCGATCTAAGGGAATTTCATGACAGGGTGCTGGAAAACGGCACGATACCGCTGAAGCAACTGCGCTCACACATTGAAGCCTGGATTCTCAAGAAACCGGTTCAGACCTATACACCGTAGATTCCGGTTTTCAGGCATGCGCGGGTTCGCTTTCGATCCCCCGGTAGGATAGTGCCTCGGCCAGGTGCTGCACCCCGATGTGTTCCTCGTTTTCCAGGTCAGCGATGGTGCGGGAGACTTTGAGGACCCGGTGACAGCCGCGCGGAGAAAGCCCGGTCAGGTCGACCGCCTGTTCGAAGAAATCCCGGTCATTATCACACAGCCCACAGAATTGCCTGACCCCGGCGCTTCCCAGGTGGGCGTTCGGAATGCCGGCGCGCCGCAGCTGGATTTTGCGGGCTGCGATAATCCGCTTCAGGACTTCAGAACTGCTCTCCGGTGTTTCGCTTTTCTGACGTTTGAGCATTCTGGAGGGCTTCATCATCTCGATGTGCAGGTCGATCCTGTCCAGCAACGGGCCGGAGACCTTGCCTCGATAGCGTTGCACCTGTTCCGAGGTGCACATGCAACGCCCACTGTTGTCTCCGGCAAAACCGCAAGGGCAGGGATTCATGGCCGCCACGAGTTGAAACCTGGCGGGAAATTCAGCATGGCAACCGGCCCGGGAAATGGTCACCCGGCCGGACTCCATCGGTTCCCTGAGTACCTCGAGCACGTTACGGTTGAATTCGGGCAGTTCGTCGAGAAACAGCACGCCGTGATGCGCCAGCGAGATTTCCCCGGGGCGGGGCCGTGAGCCTCCGCCGACCAGAGCGGCGCAGCTCGCCGTGTGGTGCGGCGCACGGAAACTCCGAGTCCGCCAGTGGCCGATGTCCAGCCCCCTTTGGCTGACCGATGCGACCGCCGCCGTCTCCAGGGCTTCCTTTTCGCTCATGGGCGGCAGGATGCCAGGCAAACGTGAAGCCAGCATGGTCTTGCCGGTACCGGGCGCCCCCGTCAGCAGGAGGTTATGCGAACCGGCGGCAGCTACTTCCAGTGCTCTGCGGGCTTGCTGCTGGCCGTACACGTCCCGCAGATCCCTGGTGTGCATGGACGCAATGGCGCTGCCCGCGCTGACTGCTTCAAGTTGCGCACAGCCGTTCAGCCACGAGACCACGGACAGCAAGCTGTCCGCCCCATACAAAAAGTCCCCTTTTGACAGGGCGGCTTCTGCGCCATTGGCTGCGGGCATCACAAGTCCGCGGCCCGATCGCTGAGCCTCGATTGCGACGGGCAACACGCCCGGCACCGGGTTCAGGCCGCCACCCAGGGAGAGTTCGCCGATAAATTCGAAGCGATCGAAATGGCTGTCATCGACCTGGGCCGTGGCGGCCAGTATTCCCAGCGCGATCGGCAGATCGAACCTGCCCCCGGATTTCGGCAGGTCGGCAGGCGTCAGTGAAATGGTTATGTGGCTGGGAGGAATCCTGAATTTTGCATTGAGCAGTGCGGCCTTGACCCGGTCCTTGGCTTCCCGCACCGCGGTTTGGGGCAGGCCCACCATCGAGATACGTGGCAGCCCGCCCCCAACGTGCACTTCGACGATCACTTCGGGCGCGTTAACGCCAACCCCTGCGCGACTGTATACCCGGGCGAGACCCATGGAAGACATGTTCCTCCATCTCACGGGTCCCTGGTGTAAGCCGATTACTCCGGGTCGTGAAAGAATTTTTCTTCAGGGAACCTCGTCCAGTCTCGCCTCGAGCGCCTGGAGTTGCTCTCTCAGTTCTTCGAGCTTCTCGCATTGCGCGTCGTATTCTTCCCGCCCGACCAGGTTCATGCGTTCGAATGCACCGGTCAGAACACGTTTGAACTGGTTTTCCAGCTCATCTTTGGCCTGGTTCACGCCTGGCGGCAGTGAATCCCCCAATCTGCGTGCAAGATCATCGATCGCTTTCAGGTCTATCATTTCTCAATTCCTGCTCTTCGAGCCCACTGCTTGTGGCATGATTATGCTCATAAAGGAGTTTATCGATCTACTGTTTTAAAGGACAAATGTCATGAAGATGATTACGGCCATCATAAAGCCTTTCAAACTGGATGATGTCAGAGACGCTATCGCCGAGATCGGGATACAGGGTATGACCGTGACGGAGGTGCGGGGATTCGGCCGCCAGAAGGGCCATACCGAGTTGTACCGTGGCGCCGAGTATGTCGTGGATTTTCTGCCCAAGCTCAAGCTGGAAATCGCTGTGCCCGACGACCAGGTGGATGCCGTGGTGGAGGCGATTGCGGACGCGGCAGCTTCAGGCCGGATCGGAGACGGAAAAATCTTCGTCCAGCCGCTTGAAAAAGCAGTGCGAATCCGCACCGGAGAGGAAGGTGACAAGGCGTTGTGAGCGATTTCAGCGGTAAGACGAAGAAAAATATAGAAACTAAATCGGGTTTTGCAGCGTCTATTATCTGAACGCTGGTAAAATCCAACACAGGGCAACAAGAATGACTGAACGTCAATCCTTCATATCAGCCACGCTGGCTGAATTGAACCGGCGAAAAGTGCTCCGTACGGTAGGCGCGTACGCGGTGGGCGTTTTCGTGTTGCTGCAGTTGATGGATGCCGCGGTGGAGCCCCTGAGGTTGCCCGACTGGTTGCCCACCCTCCTGGTCGTCACGCTGATCCTGGGTTTTCCCGTGGTGTTCATGCTGGCCTGGTATCTGGATATCCGGTCCGACGGCATACACCGGACCAGGAGCGCAAGCCTGCTCAGCAAATCACAAACCGCAACCCTGTTCAGTATCATGTTGCTCGCCATGGGCGGCCTGGCTTATGGCTTCTACCAGTATTACTCCGGTGTGTTTCAGTCCAGCGAACTTCAGCAGCAGGCACAACTGGCGCCCGAACGAGCGTTCACGGCACCCGAAAATTCAATCGCCGTACTGCCTTTTACCGACATGTCCCAGGAGAGTGACCAGGGCCAGTTTGCGGCGGGGATGTCGGAGGAAATCCTGAACCTCCTTGCCCAGGTTGACGGGCTGAACGTCGCGGCCCGGACTTCTTCATTCGCTTTTCGTGACAATGAGGGTGACATCCGCGAGATAGGAAGATTACTGAACGTCAGAACGGTCCTCGAAGGCAGTGTTCGCAAATCGGGAGACCGTATCCGGCTGACCGCCCAGTTGATTAACGTGGAAGACGGATTCCACATCTGGTCGAAGATCTACGACCGCAACATGACGGATATCTTCGAGATCCAGGATGAAGTCGCGAGCTCTATCGCCACTGCGCTCGTGGATTCTTTCGAAGGACTGAAAGCCAAACCGGAATCACGTACCGACAGCATCGCTGCCGCCCAGGCCTACCGCACCGGCCGCCTGCACTGGTGGCGACGCACGCCGGACGAACTGCAAAAAGCCATCGAGTTGTTCGCCAAGGCGCTGGAACATGACGCCCAGTATGCGCCGGCTTACGCGGCCATGGCTGATACCTGGCTGTTGATATCCCTGTACGGCAATATCACTACGATGAAGGCCACCAAGAAAGCCCAGGCCATGATCGAAAAAGCTTTGGAGATCGACCCCGAATCGGCCGAGGCGTTTGCCGCGCTGGGACTTGCCCGCTGGCAGATTGGCCAGATGGATGCTGCCGAATCAGCGCTCAGGCAGGCAACGGAACTGAACGCCGATTACATTCCTGCCCAACTGTGGCTGGCCGGCGTGCTCGGGCAGCAGGGCCGTTACCCGGAGGAACACCTGGTGCTCCAGCAAGCCATGCAGCGCGACCCTCTGAACGAACTGCTGATGGTCAACTACGCCGGAAACCTGTCAACCCGGGGTGACTGGCGGGCAGGTCGGGACATGTTGGGAGAGTTGCTGCAGCTGCGGCCGGACTCCACCATCCTGCTGCGCTTCATGGCGAAAATGGAGATCTACAACGGAAATCTCGTGGAAGGATGGAAACTGGCGAACCGCGCTTATCAGCTGCAGCCGGACAATCCTGAGGATATCGCTTCACTCGCCCGGACCTGGGTTCTGCTGGGCGAAACCGAGGAAGCGGAGCGGCTCGTTCTGGAAGGTCTGGAGGCTGCCGGCCAAAATCAAAACCTGTCGGGAACCTACTTCCTGACGCTGCTGGTGGCGCGTCGATACGAAGAGGCAGAAAGGCTGGTACGTGAAATGATCGCCGACGCCGGGGAAGATCTGCCCGAGACGATCAAACGGAACTTCGATACCCAGCTGGGCTTGATTGCACTCATTCGCGGTGATTTTCCCAGTGCTCGCCAGCTGTTGGTCTCCGCGATCAATGATGAAGAAGAATCCGCATACAGCGGAGATTCGGTAATGGTTGTGACCATGGCAGCTCTCGCCTCAGAACAGCTGGGTCAGTCAGAAGAAGCAACGGAACTGTTGAATGATGCGGAGCGGAAAATTCGCAGGGCGCGCCTGAACGGGGTTGATGATCCGGGTATTTATTACAACGAGGCGATCCTGTTGTCGATGCGAAGTGAGCCGGAGATGGCAATGGATAAGCTGGAGGAAGCCTACCAGAGGGGCTTTCGGGAAAAATGGCTGCTGGACATAGACGGTCGCCTGGCACCCTTGCATGATAATCCGGATTTCCTGGTTTTGATGGAGCAGATACGCAATGATGTCGACCAGGCCAGGACCGAAATAAAAGCGCTGTCACGGACCATGGCCTTGCTGTAAGAAAGCCCGTTGCAACGGTTCAGACACCTGCAAAACGAGCAGCGTCCCCAATCCACCGCCTGATTAGTTTTTGCACCAATCCCGGATTTTCATCGAGGAGTCGTTGAGCGACTCCGGGGATGCTCTCGAGCAATTGCTGGTCGCGGGCCAGGTCAGCCACGCGAAATTGCAGCATCCCCGTCTGGCGAGTGCCCAGCACTTCTCCGGGCCCACGCAGTTCCAGGTCTTTTTCTGCGATTCGGAAACCATCAGAAGTTTGCCTCATGATGTTCAAACGCTCCCTGGCCAGCGGGCCAATAGGAGGGCTGTAAAGCAGAACGCAGGACGCCTGCTGGTCTCCCCGGCCGACCCGGCCCCTGAGCTGGTGTAATTGGGCCAGCCCGAGGCGTTCGGCGTTTTCGATGATCATCAGCGAGGCATTGGGCACATCGACTCCGACTTCAATGACCGTGGTTGCCACCAGCAGCTGAATTTCACCGTTCTTGAAGCGATCCATGATGTGCTGCTTTTCCGCCGGCTTCATGCGGCCGTGGACCAGGCCGACTTCCACGCCGGACAGGTCCGACTGCAGTTCCCTGGCAACTTCTTCGGCAGCCTGGGCCTGTACCGCGTCGGACTCCTCGATCAAAGTGCATACCCAGTAAGCCTGCTTCCCTTCAAGGCAGGCCGCTGCCACTCTCGATACAACCTCGTTCCGACGCTCATTGGAAACGGCTGCGGTAGTGACAGGCTTCCTGCCCGGCGGAAGTTCGTCGATGACCGAGGTTTCAAGGCCGGCATAGGCGGTCATGGCCAGCGTCCTCGGAATAGGGGTTGCTGTCATGATCAGTTGGTGGGCATGCAGCGATTCCGTGTCCGCCTTGTCGAGCAACGCCAGCCGCTGGTGCACCCCGAAGCGGTGCTGCTCGTCCACCACGGCAAGCCCCAGTTTGCTGAAATGGACGCCCTCCTGCATCAGTGCATGGGTTCCAATCACCAGGGGCGCATTTTCTTCGATGGCCTGCAGGGCGGTCTGCCGGGCTTTACCGGTAACTTTGCTGCTGAGCCAGACCGGGTGGATCCCCATCGGCTCCAGCCATTCCCTGAAACTGCGCAGGTGCTGTTCGGCCAGCAGCTCAGTGGGCGCCATGACGGCAACCTGGAAGCCGTTACCCATTGCCCTGAGCGCAGCCATGGCTGCAACCACGGTTTTGCCCGAGCCGACATCGCCCTGGACCAGCCTCTGCATAGGGTGGCCCCTTGAAAGATCCTCCTGGATTTCAGCGACCACACGCTGCTGCGCCCCGGTCAGTGTGAACGGCAACTGAGAGAGGAACCTCTTCTCCGTACTGGACGGGCGGGTCAGTGCAGGCGCCCGGAGTCTGCGTTGCCTTCTGTGCAGTTGCTGCACGCTGAGGTTATGTGCCAGCAATTCTTCCATGGCCAGGCGTTGCTGGGCCGGGTGACGGCGCTCGACCAGCGCTGAGACATCCGCTCCCACCGGCGGGCGGTGAATATAGGCGAGGGCATCGGCGAGTGGCGGGATTTTCAGGTTTCCGCGCAGGTCTTCCGGCAGCAGTTCTTCCAGTTCGAGTTCATGCCGGTTGAGCAGGGCCAACGCCTGGTCGGTCAGCTTGATCCAACTGGCCTGGCCCAGTCCCTCGACGCTTGGATAGACCGGTGTGAGCCGATCTGAAACGGCTTCGTCTGCGGCGTTGAGGATTCGCTTGTAACTCGGATGGACCATGTCCAGCCCCTGGTATCCCCCGCGCACCTCACCGTAACAGCGCACGCGGGTTCCGCGGGAGAACTGCTTTTTCTGGGCCGCCCGGAAATGAAAAAATCGCAGCGTCAGCCGGCCGGTGCCGTCAGAAATGACCACGACCAGGGTGGCTCGCCTGCCGCGCACGATGGCGGAATGTTCAACTTCTCCTTCGACCAGGACGCGGGCGCCAGGGTACAGCGCTCCAATGGCGTGAAGCCGGGTCCTGTCTTCGTAGCGAAACGGGAGGTGGAACAGTAAATCCTTGCAGCAGTGAATTCCCAGCTGGTTCAGTGATGATTCGAGACTCGGGCCAACGCCCCTCAGATCACGTAATTCAGAGGCCAAGAACCGCTTCCACTTCGACTTCGGCGCCCAGCGGCAACCCCGAGACTTCCACGGTTGCGCGAGCCGGGTAAGGCTCTGAAAAATACTCCGCCATGATTTCATTCACCTGTGCGAAATGACGCAGGTCTGTCATGTAGATAGTGAGTTTTACAATGCCGTCCAGTCCGCTGCCTGCAGCTTCGCAGACGGCGCTGAGATTTCTGAATACGCGATGTGCCTGCGCTGTGATATCGCCCTCCACGAGTTGCATGGTCGAAGGGTCGAGGGGTATCTGGCCTGACAGGAAAACGGTATCGCCGTGCCTTACAGCCTGGGAATAGGGGCCGATTGCGGCCGGAGCATCGCCTGTCTTGATGATTTTCCTGGTCATGGTGATTCCTTTAGATGGAAAAGCTAACGAACCCGGTGCGCCCTGATCACATTGCTGTTTCTTCGCAATCTGCGCATGACACGGGCCATGTGATCACGGTTCTTGACGCTGATGTTGAACAGCAGGGTCGCGATCTCGGGGTTGGCCTCCGGTTGGGCCACGGTTTCAATATTGCTTCCGGCTTCGCCGATGCTGGTGGAGACATTGGCCAGCACTCCGGGTGTGTTGCGCGTTACGATTCTTACCGATACAGGGAACATTCCCTTGGTGATGGGCGCCCAGCTGACGTCGACGCAACGGTCGGGATGCTTGCGGAATTCCTTGACGTTGCTGCAAGAGACGCGGTGAACGACAAGGCCCCTGTCAGAGGAGACATAGGCCATGATCGCGTCGCCCGGGACGGGTCTGCAACAGGCGCCGAAACTCAGCGCATCACCTTCTGACCCTGCAATGGTGATGGCCTCGCCGCCGTCGAGCGAATCGGCGTAGGGGTGCGTTTCAGGAAGAAGTTTGCCGGCAACGATATTGGCCAGGGTGGAGCCGAGGGCCAATTCGTGAAATACATCTTCCTGCCGGGAGAAATGGTTTTCCTTAAGGAACTGGGACCAGTTTTTTTCCGATATCGCTTCGATTGAGCTGCCGCGTGCATTCAGTGCTTTCTCGAGTAGCCTGAGGCCCAGGGCCACGGTATCTTCCTGGCGCAGGCTCTTGAGGTAGTGTCTGATGGCCGTGCGGGCCCTTGCGGTGGCCGCGAACTCCAGCCACTCGGGCTTGGGCTGGACCTTTTTGTCGGTCCTGATTTCTACGGTCTGGCCATTGGCGAGGCGGGTGGAGAGAGGGACTTCCAGGTGGTCGACAAAAGCTTTCGACGTGTGGTTTCCCACGTCGGTGTGAATGGCGTAGGCAAAATCCAGCGCAGTGGCGTTCTGCCGCAGGTCTATGATTTTTCCCTTGGGCGTAAAAACAAAAATCTCGTCCGGAAAAAGGTCCGACTTTGCGTGATCGAGAAACTCGAGCGAGTCTCCCGTGTGGCGCTGTACATCCACCAATCGCATCAGCCACTCCCTGGCGCGCACTTCAGCCGTCGCGGGAGGCGAGCCGGCGGGGGAACTGCCGGTCTTGTATTGCCAGTGTGCTGCTGCGCCTTTACTGGCCATGATATCCATTTCTTCGGTTCGGATCTGGATCTCGATAGGTAACCCGTAAGGGCTGTTCAGAATGGTGTGCAGGGACTGGTACCCGTTAGCCTTTGGCAGGGCAATAAAATCCTTGAAACGCCCCGGCTTGGGTTGATACAGGCTGTGCACGGCGCCCAGTGCAAGGTAACAGTGAGATTCCGTCTGGGTGATGATTCGAAAGGCGAAGAAATCGGTGACTTCAGAGAAGGACAGGTCTTTCGACAGCATTTTCTTGTAAATGCTGAAGGGGGACTTTTCGCGGCCGGTTATGCGGCAGGGAACGCCGACGTCGGTCATCTTCTTGCGCAGACCTTCAAGAATGTTCTGCACGATTTCCTGGCGGTGCCCGGTCATTGACTGCAGGTGTTCGGTGATCGTTTTGTGGCGCCATGGGTAAAGGTTCGCGAAACCCATATCCTCCAGCTCATGCTTCATGCTGTTCATGCCAAGGCGATCCGCAATGGGCGCATAAATGTCCAGTGTTTCCCTGGCGATGCGGCGCCTGGAGCCCTGCGACATGCTCCCCAGCGTGCGCATGTTGTGAAGCCGGTCCGCCAGCTTGATGAAAATGACCCGCAGGTCACGGGACATGGCCAGCATGAGCTTGCGGAAACTCTCCGCGTCCGCCTCCACGCGGGTCCGGAATTTCATCTTGTCCAGCTTGGTGACGCCTTCGACGAGGTCTGCAATTTCAGGACCGAAAGCCTTCTCGATATCTTGCCAGCCCAGGTCCGTGTCCTCGATCGTGTCATGCAGGATCGCGGCTGCGATACTGACGTGATCCATCCTCAGGTTGGCGAGAATCTGGGCAACGGCTACCGGGTGAAGGATATAGGGTTCGCCGGTTTTGCGGATTTGACCCCGATGGGCAGATTCGCCGAGGTCATAGGCGCGCAACACGATGGCTACGTTTTCGGGATCGAGGTAAGTGTTGAGCAGGTCCCTGAGCTTAAGGACGGGTTCCGGATATCCGTTGGCTGCCTGCATGGGACCTGGTCTGAACCTCTGGCTTCAGTACGCGTGGTTACGGGGTGAAATCGTCGTCCTCGATGCGCGTATCGAATGCTTCGGCCGCTTCGATTTCGGCCTGTATGACATCAACGCTCTCGGGGTCGACCAGCCCATCGGCGATTTCCCTCAGCGCGATGACTGTGGGCTTGTCATTCTCTTCTTCCACCAGGGGATCTGCCCCATTGGCAATCTGGCGAGCCCGCTTGGTCGCCGTGAGCACCATCTCAAAACGGTTGTAAATGTTGTCGAGACAGTCTTCTACTGTAATTCGTGCCATTTTGTGTTTCCAAAATTACTTGTTGAATCAAATTCCCGATTGCTCCAGGAGCCCGGGCTGAACGTACCATTTTATCTCGTTCCCAGCAGTTCTGCCATAATTTCAGCGGATTCACTTCTTTCAAGGACGCGCTCCGGCTTGCCTGAGCGGATGATCGAGTGCAGGTCAGCCAGGGCCAGGCCGAAGTCGTCGTTGACGACGAGAAAGTCGAACTCGTCCCAGTGGGAGATTTCCGCCTGGGCATCGCGCATGCGGCGACGGATCACGGTTTCACTGTCCTGACCCCTTTTTTCCAGCCGTTGGCGCAACACCTCCAGGGACGGGGGAATGATGAAGATGGAGCCACAGGAGGGAAAAGATTCCCGGATCTGGCGGGCCCCTTGCCAGTCGATATCGAGTATCACGTCGAACCCGGCAGCCAGTTGCTGTTCCACCGCGTCGCGGCCGGTGCCGTAACGGTTATCGAAAACCCGGGCGTGCTCCAGAAACGCATTTGCCTGGATCAGTGAAACAAAGCCGGGCTCGTCTGTGAAATGATAGTGCACGCCGTTTTCTTCTCCGGGCCGGGGTGTTCGGGTCGTGTGGGAAACCGACAGCCTGATTTTGTCATCCCGTTTCAGAAGGGCGCTTATCAGGCTGGTTTTCCCGCCTCCTGACGGTGCGGCCACGACGTACAGGTTGGGGTTATTCAATATTCTGAACCTGTTCCCGCATCTGTTCTATGGCGACTTTCAGCTCGACAGCCGCCTGGGTGGTGCGGTTGTCAACCGATTTTGAACTGAGCGTGTTGGACTCGCGGTTGAATTCCTGCATCAGAAAATCCAGCCGCCGCCCGACAGGGTCATCCCGTTCCAGCACCAACAGCGATTCGTGTACGTGCGCATCCAGCCGGTCCAGTTCTTCGTCCACGTCAATTTTCTGGGCGAGAAAGGCAACCTCCTGTTCCAGCCGGCCGGGTTCCAGCGGCTGTTGCAGGTCAGCCACACGGGTCAGCAGTTTCTGCTTCAGGCCCTCGCGAATATCCGGCAACCACTGGCGAACCTGTGATACGAAGTCGGAAATATTCTGCAGGCGTTCGCGAATGGCGGCGTCCATTTGCTCACCCTCACGGCTCCGGGCGGATCTCAGGCTGGAAGCCGTCTCGGCCAGCAACTCCAGCGCGGCTTCGTGCAGGGGCTGCGGGTCGGGTGCGCATTCCTCGACCATGCCGGGCCAGCGCAGCATCGACTGGAGATTTGGCTCCTGTTCGAGTCCGCTTATGGATTTCAGTTCACTGTGCAGCGCGAGGAGTCTTTCCGCCAGCTGATCATTGAGTTCCAGGTTGGAGCTGGCCAACACTGCTGACGGCACGAATCTCAGGTTTGCATCCACTTTACCCCTGCTGAGGAATTCTCCGAGTATTCTCCTGATGTCGGGTTCCAGTGCCCTGAATTCCTCGGGAACCCGGAATCCGATTTCCAGGTAACGGTGATTTACTGAACGGAGTTCCCAGGTAAGGCGTCCGAAAGGGTATTGCCGCTCAGCGCTGGCGAATCCTGTCATACTGCGAATCATGAATTGTTGTCCGTTGTCTTGATTGGCACAATATTACCGGCAAAAGAGGGGCGCGTCAGTGATGTTTCCCAGCCGATCACAGCATGAGCAGAACAGGAAGAGAGCATGAGACCAAGTGGCAGATCGCCCGACGAGCTGAGACCCACGTCGATTCAGAGGAATTACACCCGGCACGCGGAAGGTTCAGTACTGATTTGCTGTGGAGATACGCATGTCCTTTGCACCGCATCGGTGGATGAGCGCGTACCGCCTTTTTTGCGCGGCAAAGGCGAAGGATGGGTGACGGCCGAGTACGGTATGCTGCCGCGCTCGACCGGTAGCCGCATGGCCAGGGAAGCGGCCCGTGGAAAGCAGGGGGGGCGAACGCTCGAAATACAGCGGTTGATTGGCAGGTCCCTGCGGGCGGTCATAGACCGCGCAGCGCTCGGGGAGAGGACGATCACGCTGGATTGCGATGTCCTGCAAGCTGATGGTGGAACCAGGACAGCGTCGATTACCGGAGCTTATGTTGCTCTGGCCGATGCGTGTCGTTGGCTGGTTTCGCGCGGAACGATCAAGAAAAGTCCAATTCACGGGCAGGTCGCGGCGGTGTCAGTCGGTGTGTTTGGCAACACGCCGGTGCTGGACCTTGATTACCCTGAAGATTCCGGTGCCGAAACCGACATGAATGTTGTTATGAACGATGGCGGAGCCTTCATCGAACTGCAGGGCACGGCCGAGGGCCACGCATTCCGGCGGGACGAACTGGACAGCATGCTGGACCTTGCGGATCAGGGCATAAGACAGTTGATGGGCTATCAGGAAGAGGCGCTGGGTGATTGAATCGGTTCCCGGACCGGGGCATGTGCTGGTCCTGGCCAGCGGTAATGCAGGAAAGTTGCGGGAACTTGGCGCCATGCTTGCACCATTGGGATGGAAAGTGGCGCCACAGAGTGACTGGGACGTACCGGAAGCTGTCGAGGACGGCCTCAGTTTTATCGAGAACGCGCTGATCAAGGCACGAAATGCTTCGATGCATACAGGTTTACCTGCCCTCGCGGATGATTCAGGGCTGGTCGTCGACGCTTTGCGCGGCGAGCCGGGTATTTTTTCAGCCCGCTATGCCGGAAAAGGCGCCGGTGACGAGGCAAATAACCGAAAGCTGCTCCGCGAACTGGAAGCTGTTCCCGAATCCCGCAGGAGTGCTCACTTCTACTGCGCGATGGCCCTGGTCAGGCATGAAAAAGATCCCGCTCCGCTGTTGGCCACGGGTGCCTGGAAAGGGGTGATCGCGCTGTCACCTTCCGGGTCCGGCGGGTTTGGGTATGATCCCCTGTTTCGAGTGCCGGGCATGAATTGTACTTCTGCTCAATTGCAACCCGATGAAAAGAATCGGCTCAGTCACCGTGGCAAGGCCCTGGCCCGGATGAAGGAGCTGATGGCTTCAATCTGAACATGGAGCTTCCGCCGCTTTCCCTTTATGTCCACCTTCCCTGGTGCGTCAGGAAGTGTCCCTACTGCGATTTCAATTCACACGCCGTCAAGGGAGATATTCCTGCCGATGAATATGCACGATCCCTGCTGAAGGATCTGCAGCAGGACTTACCCCTGGTTTGGGGCCGCGCTGTTCACAGCGTTTTTTTTGGCGGTGGAACGCCGAGTCTGTTCAGTGCGGAGCAGATCCAGGGGCTGATGAACGGCTTCCGGAGCCTGTTGCGTCTCAGTCCCGATGCTGAAGTAACGCTCGAGGCCAACCCCGGGACCATCGAGCACGACAGTTTCTCAGCCTATCGCGATGCGGGAATCAATCGTGTCTCTTTGGGCGTCCAGAGTTTCAGCAACGATAGCCTGGAACGGATCGGGCGAATCCACCGGCGTGAGGAAGCAGAGCGCGCCATCAAGTCCATTCAGCGTTCCGGTATCGAAAACTTCAATCTCGACCTGATGTATGCACTGCCAGGCCAGTCGCTGGCTGACGCCATTGAAGATGTCCGCGACGCCATCGGTTTCAATCCCACGCACCTGTCGCACTATCAGTTGACGCTTGAACCCAATACGGCTTTTTACGCCGATCCGCCTCGATTGCCCGAAGAAGATGCGGCCTGGCGGATGCAGGAGGCTTGTGGTGAGTTGTTGCGCCAGGCTGGTTATGAACAGTATGAAATCTCCGCCTGGGCCAGGCCTGGATCACAATGCCGGCACAATCTGAATTACTGGCGATACGGGGATTTCCTGGGGATCGGTGCAGGAGCTCACGGCAAAATAACAGTGCCCTCTGAAAATACTGTTCGACGCCGGATCAGGCACAGGCACCCGAGCGCCTGGATGAAACAGGTGGGGAATGGGAACGGATTGGCTGAGGACCGGAGCCTGCAGTCATCCGAGCGTGTTTTCGAGTTCTTTCTCAACCAGCTGCGCCTGCTGGACGGGGTTCGCAAGGACCAGTTTGAGCCACGTACGGGCGCGGCCTGGGGTGAGGTATCAGGACCGGTCAGCCAGGCCATTGAAAAAGGCCTTCTGAAGGACCAGAATGGGGTTTTGGCACCGACTGATCTGGGTTGGCGTTTCAGCAATGAAATCCAGGCGCTTTTTCTGCCCTGAAAGTCTTGCATTGCGACGCCTGGCTCAGTAAACTGGCCGGTCTTCCGCGTATGCGTACACTGAATTTATAGGAATTGTCATGAAAGACGGCATTCACCCCGAATACAATGATGTGGTGTTCCAGGACATATCTTCGGATTTTGCGATCCTGACCCGCTCAACGATCAAGAGCAAGGAAACCATCAAGTGGGAAGACGGAAACGAGTACCCGCTGGTAAAGGTCGAGGTTTCCAGTGCCTCTCACCCGTTTTACACCGGAAAGCACAAGGTTCTGGACTCCGGTGGCCGTGTCGATCGTTTCAAGAAACGTTACGGCAAATAAGGTATCAACCGAGTTGAAAGAAACCCGCCCGCGAGGCGGGTTTTTTTTGCCCTGAAACTGGGGTTAATCATTATCTATAAAAACTTGAATATTAACAGGTTTAATGCTGGTTGGAATTTATCAAATTGTGCTATATTGGTATGTCCCGAAAAGTATTAATAGCAGGAGAATCCAGTGGCCGACAAAAAAGTGATAGTGACTGATGAATCGTCTGGAAAAAGGCTGGAATTACCAAAAGTAGTCGGTACCGAGGGTGAACCGACACTGGAAATCAAGTCGCTACCGGGAGAGTTGGGCTATTTCACCTACGATCCCGGATTTACTGCCACGGCAGCATGCACCAGCACAATCACCTTTATCGATGGCGGCAAGGGTATTCTGCGCTACCGGGGTTATCCCATTGAACAACTTGCTGAAAGAAGTACTTTCGTCGAAGTTGCTTACCTGCTGTTACACGGAAATTTGCCGACGGAACAGGGGCTGAATGCGTTCCGCGACGAACTGACTTATCACACCATGGTTCACGAACAACTGAACCATTTCATTTCGGGCTTTCATTACGATGCGCACCCGATGGCCATGATGGCCGGAGTGGTGGGTTCGCTGGCTGCTTTCTACCACAACCGGCTGGATATGGATAATCCGGAACACCGGCTCTTGTCCGCCATGAGGATGATTGCGAAGATGCCGACCATCGCGGCTTCCTGTTACCGGCATCACATGGGTTGGCCGGTGGCTTACCCGAAGAACAACCTCCGATTCTGTGAGCGCTTCCTGGACATGATGTTTTCGGTTCCGGCGGAGAACTACGAGATCAGTGAAACAGCGGCGAAAGCGCTGGACCTCCTGTTCATTCTGCATGCCGATCATGAGCAGAACGCCAGTACATCGACGGTCAGGCTGGTGGGTTCCACCGGGGCCAATCCCTACGCCTGTGTCGCCGCGGGTATCTCGGCATTGTGGGGCCCGGCGCACGGAGGCGCCAACGAGGCAGTACTGTCCATGCTGGACGAAATCGGTGACATCTCCCAGGTGCCCAAATTCATCAAGCGCGCCAAGGACAAGTCAGATCCGTTCCGGTTAATGGGCTTTGGTCATCGCGTATACAAAAACTACGATCCCCGCGCCGCAATTATTCGGGCAGCCTGTTACGAGGTGCTGGATGAACTGGGCCTGGACGATCCGATGATGGACCTGGCGATGGAGCTGGAGCGCATTGCGCTGGAAGACGATTACTTCGTCGATAAAAAGCTGTACCCAAACGTGGATTTCTACTCAGGCATCATT
>JARFQZ010000342.1 GCA_029287515.1 Lysobacterales bacterium | reverse complement strand
CGGGTCGTGCGGGTCAGCTTCAGCGGGGAGACGAGTTTCGAAATCAACGTTCCGGCGAGGTACGCCAATTCGTTCCTCGAAGTCCTCATCGAGGCAGGCAGTCCCCATGGCATTGCGCCTTACGGAATCGAAGCCCTGATGGTGCTTCGCCTGGAGAAAGGCTACCTGCATGTGGGATCGGACACGGACGGCTCATCCACCCCGGACGATGTAGGCTGGGGCCACGTGGCAAGAGGTAAATCCGGCGATTACATCGGCAAACGTTCCTTAGAAAGGGAAGGGAATCAGGACAGTACACGCAAGCAACTGGTCGGGCTGGAGCCGCTGGAACCGCAGCAGGCCATGCGCCCCGGCGGTCACTTGCTGATCGGGCCTGACCGTGAGCCACCCGCCGAAACCGACGGCTGGGTCACCTCGGCCTGCTACAGCCCAACGCTGGACAAGCACATTGCGCTTGGGGTTCTGCGTTCAGGCAGGGAACGCGAAGGAGAAATTCTGACGGTTTGTGACGAAGACCACCGTTTCAATGTTAAAGTCGTGCCGCCGGTGTTCTATGATCCGGATAATGAACGGCTCGGGGACTGACCGGGCCTGCAGAAAAATGAACGATAAGCCACGAATAGAAAAAACTGCATCCGCTTTGCGACAGGCCGGAGTGGAAAACACGACTTTCAAGTGCCAGACGCTCGCGCTCGAAGAAGTCACCGGCATGTCCATGTCCCGGCTGCGCAGCACCGGAGTGCCAGCTGATTTACCTCCCGAATCCGGCCGGTGCGCCGGCAACGACCCCACCGTGCTTTGCCTGCGGCCGGGTGAATGGCTATCCGTCAGCGAATCTCTGTCCCAAAAGGAACTGGTGACAAGGATGACCACTGAAGCCGGCGATCAATGCACGACCATACACGACTGCAGTCACGGCTTGGCCGTTTTCCGGCTCAGAGGCAAGGGGTCTCCCTGGTTGATGGGCAAGCTCAGCGGCCTGGATTACCTGGCCGGCGTCAAAACAGGGGCGCATTGCGCACAGACCCGCATGGGGCACATCAGTGTGCTGGTGCATTACCGGAAGTTCGATGAAGGAACATTTGGATTCGACCTGGTCCTTGATCGCAGTTACGCCAGGTATTTCTGGGAACTGCTGACCGAATCCGCGGCCCATGCAGACGACCTGGCAATCGCTTATGGGGATGCGGCATGAGCCGTCCGTGATTACCGAACCGGGCATTTGAATACGACAACAGAACCGATGCATTGAGGCATTAATGGCAACGATCTATAAAAAACACGAAAACTGGTCTTCCCGATTCACCTTCCTGATGGCCGCCGTGGGCGCCGCCGTTGGCCTTGGTAACATCTGGAAGTTTCCCTATGTCACAGGGCAGAACGGGGGCAGCGCTTTTGTGCTGGTTTATCTGCTTGCGGTGGCGTTTGTGGCCCTGCCGATCCTGATCGCGGAAATCGCGATCGGCCGCTGGGGCAGGCAAAGTCCGCCCAATGCCATGGTCAACGTCGCGCACAGCCAGGGCCGGTCGGGCGCCTGGTCCGTGATCGGCTGGTTCGGCATGCTGGCCGCTTACCTTATCGCGACCTACTACAGCGTTATCGCCGGATGGTCCGTGGTTTATATTTTCAAGAACGGTGGCGGTAACTTCACCGGGCAGGACGCTGCAACCGTCAGCGCGGAATTTGACGCCTTGCTGGCCAGCCCCACGCAACTGGCCCTGTGGCACGGTATCTTCATGCTGATTTGCGCGTTGATCCTGATGCGTGGCCTGCAGAAAGGTATAGAAAGCACGGTCAAGATCCTGATGCCCACACTGTTTTTCCTGTTGCTGTTGATGGTGGGTTACGGAGTTGTCAAAGGCGACATGGCGGGCGCCCTGCACTTCATGTTCGATTTTGACCTGTCCGCGATCAACGGCCGGGTCATCCTGGTTGCCGTGGGCCAGGCGTTTTTCTCCATAGGCGTCGCAATGGGATTGATGATGGGTTTCGGCGCTTACCTGCCGCGTGAAATCTCCATCGCCAGGTCCGCAATCATCATCTCGTTCATGGATACCATGGTCGCTGTCATCGCCGGGCTGGCAATCTTCCCCATCGTTTTTGCCAACGGGCTCGATCCCGCCGAAGGGCCGGGCTTGATTTTTGTCAGCCTGCCGATCGCCTTCGGCTCCGTCACCGGCGGCCTGTTCTTCGGCACATTGTTTTTCATCCTGCTGTTTTTTGCGGCCCTGACGTCCGTGATCGGCGTCGTGGAGCCATTCATCGCCTGGTGGCAGGAACGGTTCAATCTGAAACGCTGGCAAGCCGCGCTCTTCGTGTGTTTTTCGATCTTCGTGCTGGGAATGGGGACCGTATTTTCCTTCAACCTGTGGTCTGAATGGCGGCCACTGGCGGCGTTCGAGCGCTACGCGGATTTCGGGTACTTCGAAATCCTGGACTACCTGACGGCGAACATCATGATGCCGCTGTGCGGCCTGTTACTGGCGATTTTCGCGGGCTGGATGGTCAAACCGGAGGCGATCCGCGAACAGCTCAACATAGAGAACGAGACCCTGTTCAGGGCCTGGTTCTGGCTATTACGCTGGGTCGCGCCGGTTTCGATCGCGCTGATTCTGTACTCCAGCCTTTAAAACTGCTCGGCGGACAGCGCCATGATGCTGTCCGGGCCAGCCTGCACCGCCGCACTATGGGCGTCAGCCCTCGGCAGATAATGCTCGGCGTAAAACCGCGCCGTCGCAAGCTTGGCTTCCAGGAATTGGGCGTCACCTGTTCCCGCCGCCAGATGCTTCGAGGCTTTCAGGGCCGAAACGCCCATCACCCAGCCGCCACAGACAAAGCCGAGCAGCATCAGCAGGTTCACTCCGGCGGCGCCGCCGACATCACGGCTTTCGGCGGCATGCGCCAGCAGCCAGTCCCGCGCAGCCTCACCAGCCGCCACACCGGCCGCCAGTGCCTCGCCCAGCCCTGACAGCCCTTCAGCTTCTGCCAGCTGACCCGCGGTTTGCCGGATCTCATCCAACAGGGCGGACAGCGCCTCGCCACCATCAGCCAGCGTTTTTCGTCCCACCAGGTCATTGGCCTGGATCGCGGTGGTCCCTTCGTAAATGGTCGTAATCCGCGCATCCCGGTAAAACTGTGCGCTGCCGGTCTCCTCGATATAGCCCATGCCACCATGCACCTGGATGCCGTGGGAGGTGAGTTCCTGGGATAACTCGGTCAGCCAGCCCTTGACGATGGGCGTGTACAGGTCAACCCGGGCCCCATGACGGGCTTTCTCATCGGCATCCTTGCTTAAACGGGACCGGTCAATTTCGGCGGACGCCACGTAAGCCAGCCCTCGCATGGCCTCGGCGCCGGACTTCATCAGCATCAGCAAACGACGGACATCGGGAAAGTCGATGATTGGAAAACGCGTCCCGTCGCTGCGGGTACCCTGCAAACGTTCCATCGCCCAGCCCCTGGCCTGTTGATAGGACCGCTCGGATACGGACAACCCCTGCAGGCCGACGCTCTGGCGCGCATCATTCATCATCGTGAACATGGCCATCAGTCCCCGATGCGGTTCACCGACCAGGTAGCCGACCGCGCCTTCATTGTCACCGAAAGAAAGCACGCAGGTCGGACTGCCATGAATACCAAGCTTGTGCTCGATGGACACACAATGAACATCATTGCGCTGCCCCGGTTCGCCGTTATCGTCCAACAGGAACTTCGGAACCAGGAACAGGGAAATACCCTTCACACCGGCGGGCGCATCGGGCAGCCGCGCCAGCACCAGGTGAATGACATTATCGGTCATCTGGTGGTCGCCCCAGGTGATGTAAATCTTTTGCCCGGTAACCAGGTAATGGTCACCCTCGGGAATCGCCCTCGTATTCACCGCCGCAAGGTCAGACCCCGCCTGGGGTTCAGTCAGGTTCATGGTTCCGGTCCATTCGCCACTGACCAGCTTGGGAAGATAGGTGTTCTGCAACTCATCGGAACCATGCAGCAACAGCGCCTCGACCGCGCCGTGGGTCAACAGTGAGCACAATGAGAAACCCAGGTTGCACGATTGCCAGATTTCATCAACGGCCGTGGCCAGCACCTTGGGCATACCCTGTCCGCCAAACTCTTCCGGGAAACCCAGCCCGGCCCATCCGTCTTCGACGTACCGCAAGTAGGCCTCCTTGAAGCCGGGAGTCTCCACCACTCCGTCCTCACCCAGTGATGCGCCTTCCCGGTCACCCACCACGTTAAGGGGGGCTATCAGCTCCGAACCCATGCGGTTGGCTTCTTCGAGGACAGCGAACGCCAGTTCGGCATTCATTTCATCCAGGCCTGCCTGCGCACACATCTGGTCAAAATCAATCAGTTCATTGAAGATAAATTCAGCATCCTTGTAGGGGTAGCTGTAGTCACTCATAACGGTCACTCCGGTTAATGTTGACGGGCTGTCATATTTTAAATCGGCAACTCTGTAGTGTACTTGATTTCCGACAACACGATGTTGGAGTGGACCTCCTGGATTTCAGCCAGGTGGGAAAGTTTTTCAAAAAAGAATCTTTCGTATTCCTCGATGTCCCGCACCACGATCCGCAGCAGGAAATCGATGTTGCCCAGCACCAGGTGGCATTCCTGAACCTCCGGAAACTGCCTGATGGTCTCGGCGAATTCGGGGACCTTGCTGCGGCCGTGCGCCGTCAGCTTGACCTGGGCGAAAACCATGACGTCGAAACCCAGCTTTTTGCGGTCGAAACGCATCACCTGCCCCTGTATCAGCCCCTCATCCCGCAGCCGCTGGATCCGCCTCCAGCAAGGTGACTGCGATAGCCCGATTCTTTCCCCAATCGCGGCTGCTGAAAGCTCGGCATCTTCCTGTAACAGGCGAATAATCTCTTTATCTACCTTATCAATCTCTGTTTCTGACATGATCTATCCATTTTTTCAAATATTTTTGCATTATACATTCTCAAGGCTAAAATGACCGTTTGCTTTTCGCAAGTAAAATTCCGTGAATTTGAGCTATTCTGAAAAGATGACAAAGAAACCCAAACTGCACATCCCACAACCCACTGCCCGACCCGGAGAAGAACCCGATTTCAGCTACCTGAACCTGTCCGAAGCCGGCGCCGTTGAACGCCCGGCAACCGACGCCAGGGCCAAGTCCATTGAGTTCCTGGCGGAAAGCCTGGTTCGCGTGCTGGACGACGATCACGTCGCACAGGGGCCGTGGAAACCCGACCTCGATGAAGACACCCTGATCGAAGCGCTCAGGCTAATGGTATTGACCCGGGTTTACGATGACCGCATGCAGCGCGTTCAGCGCCAGGGGAAGATTTCGTTTTACATGCAGGCGCTGGGCGAGGAGGCTGTTTCGATCGGCCAGGGCCTGGCCTTCGGACCGGAAGACATGTTGTTCCCGGCCTACCGCAATCAGGGCCTCTATATCATGCGGAACACCGGGCTGGTGGACATGATGTGCCAGTGCCTGTCCAACAGCCGTGACATGTGCAAGGGCCGCCAGATGCCCATCTTCTACCAGAACAAAGAAAACAACCTGTTCACGATCTCCGGTAACCTGGCGACGCAATTTCCGCAGGCGGTCGGCTGGGCAATGGGCGCAGCCATCAAGGGAGACGATCACATCGCCGCGTCCTGGTTGGGTGACGGCAGCACGGCCGAAGCCGATTTCCATTACGCCCTGACCTTTGCATCCGTATACCACGCGCCGGTGGTCCTGAATGTCATCAATAATCAGTGGGCCATATCGACTTTCCAGGGCGTTGCGGGTGGCGAGCGCCGCTCCTTTGCCGCCCGCGGCCTGGGCCTGGGTATCCCGGGTATCCGGGTTGACGGGAATGACCTGCTGGCCGTGTACGCGGTAACCCGGTGGGCTGTTGAGCGGGCGCGAAGCGGAGGCGGCCCGACCCTGATTGAACTGGTCACCTACCGAGGCGGAGCCCATTCCACCAGCGACGATCCAACCCGTTATCGTCCCAGGAATGAATGGGCGGCATTCCCGCTGGGAGACCCGGTGGAACGCCTGAAGCAGCACCTGATCAAAAACGGCTCCTGGTCCGAAGATCGGCACGCGGAAATGGAAACGGAATTGAAAACAACGGTCGAAGCTGCCTGGAAAGAAGCGGTCAGCTACGGCACGATGACCGAACCCCCCTTCCTCGATGTCAGGCTGGCCTTCGAGGACGTGTTCGAGGAAATGCCCGAGCATCTCGAGAAACAACGCGACAAGCTGTTGCGGATCAGGGGGGAACTGCCATGAGCCAGATGAACATGATCCAGGCCATCCGGTCCGCGCATGACATCATGCTGGAGAAGGACCCGAGCGTCGTCGCATTCGGCCAGGACATCGGCTATTTCGGCGGCGTATTCCGCTGCACCGATGGCCTGCAGCAGAAGTACGGTGAGCACCGCGTGATCGATGCGCCGATCGCTGAAGGCGGTATCGTCGCAACAGCGATTGGACTCGGCATAAACGGACTCAGGCCCGTGGTGGAAATCCAGTTTGCCGACTATATCTATCCCGGTTTCGACCAGATCGTCAGCGAACTGTCCCGGCTGCGCTACCGCAGCGCAGGCGATTTTTTCGCACCCGTAACCATCCGCACACCCTGCGGCGGCGGCATCCGCGGCGGACAGACACATTCCCAGAGCCCGGAGGGTATTTTCACGCACCTGTCCGGAGTTAAGACCGTCATGGTTTCCAATCCCTATGACGCCAAGGGCCTGCTGATCAGCGCCATCGAATCCAACGACCCGGTGGTGTTCTTCGAGCCCAAGCGGATTTACAACGGCCCGTTCGACGGGGATCCCGACAAACCCGCGGTATCCTGGGCTTCCCACCCCAAGGGTGAAGTACCTGATGATTACTACACCGTGCCGCTGGGCAAGGCGGAGGTTGTAGAGGAAGGCGAAGACCTGACCATCATTACATACGGCACCATCGTGCACGTGGCGCAAGCCGCGGCGAAACGGGCCGGCGTCGATGCTGAAATCATCGATGTGCGCACCCTGATGCCTCTGGATGTCGACACGATCCGTGATTCGGTCAACAAGACCGGTCGCGCCATGGTGGCCCACGAGGCGACCCGTTTCTGTGGTTACGGCGCCGAACTGGTGGCCACCATACAAAAAGAGTGCTTCTGGCACCTGGAAGCACCGATTTCCCGGATCACGGGCTGGGATACGCCCTACCCGCACGCCTTTGAATGGCAATACTTCCCGGTGCAGAAACGACTGGCCGACGGAATCCGCAAGCTGATGGAGGTCGCATGAGCGAATTCACTTTCAAGCTGCCCGACCTGGGTGAAGGAACGGTAGAGGCCGAAATCGCCGAATGGATGGTAAAGACCGGTGACCAGGTGGCAGAAGAGGACCCGATCTGCGCCATGCTGACCGACAAGGCAGCAGTTGAACTGACCGCCCCGGTCTCGGGGAAAGTGATCTCGGTTGCCGGAGAAGAAGGCGACATGGTGACCGTGGGTTCCGCATTGATCGTGTTCGAAACATCCGGGGCTGTTGCAGCCCCTGCTGATGAGCCTTCAGCGACAGAACCTGCGCCGGAGTCACCCGCGCCCGCTGCTGAGACCCCCTCTTCGGCCAAGGTCATGACGTCCCCGTCCATCAGGGCTCGCGCCCGGGAAGCTGGCGTGGACCTATCAGTTGTCAGAGGCACCGGGCCGCGCGGCCGCATCCTCAAGTCGGATTTCGAACAGTTCATCGGCTCCGGCCAGTCCGGCCCGGCACAGCCGGCTCAAGGCCAGGCTACTCGCCAGGCAAGGACCGGAACCACCGAGATCAGGGTGATCGGCCTGCGACGCAAGATCGCCGAACGAATGGCGCAGGCCGCCAGCGAGATTCCGCATTTCACTTATGTCGAGGAAGTCGATGTAACGGCTCTGGAATTATTGCGCAAACACCTGAATTCGAAAAAAGACGTTTCGGAGCCACAACTCACCCCGCTGGCGTTCCTGGGAATGGCGCTGGTCAAGGCGCTGGACCGGTTTCCGCAATGCAATGCCCATTACGATCCTGAACGCAACGTGATCGTTCGTCACGAGGCTGTTCACCTGGGAATCGCCACCCAGACGGCGGACGGCCTGAAAGTGCCGGTCGTGAAACATGGCGAAGCACTGGGGCTTGAAGAAATGGCGGCAGAAATCAGGCGCGTATCCGCCGCAGCCCGCGATAACAGCGCCAGCCGAGACGAACTGACCGGCTCGACCCTTACCATTACCAGTCTCGGCAAGATGGGCGGCATTGTCAGCACACCCGTGATCAATCAGCCTGAAGTCGGGATCATCGGCGTCAACAAGGCGGTTGAACGGCCCATGGTCATTGATGGCCGGATCGAAGTACGAACCATGATGAACTTGTCTTCATCCTTCGACCACCGGTTCGTCGACGGTTACGACGGCGCCGCGATGATCCAGCACCTGAAGGAACTTCTGGAACAGCCAGCCACTATCTTCATGTAGCGGCGAAACTCTTTCAACAACGACTGCTTAAAAAATCAGAGGCCGGGAAATCCCGGCCTCTTTTGCTCACACTTTACTTATCGCCCGATCTACTGGCCGCCCAGCAACGTGATGCCGCCAAACTCGTCGCCGAAGTTTAACGGCTCTGAGCAAGACGTGTGGAAGTTGATCGTTTGCAATAAAGTCCCGCCCTGGCTGGTGTAAATGTAGAAAAAGTAGGACGAGCTGATCAGCTTCCTGGGCCCGGAAATCCAGAAGGAACCGAATTTCGGAACCGTGTTGGCAAACACGAGGTTCCGGTCCTTGTTGTCGAATACTTCGATCCAGACATCACCATCCGGGAAGTTCACGCTGGCCGGAGAGATGGTTACCATCGACGGATCCTGCGTATACGCGGAATCGTCATCACCGTCATACCGCACCTTGAGCCTGCCCGGCTTGCCGTCATCGCAGATGCTCATCGGTTCCTCGCAGGACAATGTAGCGCCATCGTCGTCATTGACCGAGCCGAACGGGAATTCGACCGATTCGCCGCTGGCAGAGGCTGTATTCGGGACGCTTACCCCCGCCGTACA
>JARFQZ010000282.1 GCA_029287515.1 Lysobacterales bacterium | reverse complement strand
CGAGGTGCTGGAGGCAGCACGCGAACTGGCGGTCAAACGGGGGATTGTCGTCACCGGGTCGGAGGCGGTCGGGGTCGTGCCATTCGACGCCATGCAGCAAGCCGGGCGCTTCTACCTGCGACGAATGCAGCAATCCACCGGCGTTCCGGCACGCGACATCGTGACAACCGCCGTGCAGGCGATGGGGCTGAGCGATGTCGCTGAATTCGACATCGATAAGAAAGTCATTGGCATGCCGGTTTCCGACGGCCCGTTGGTCAACCTGACGGTCAACGGATTTGTTGACGAGGTTTCACGAGGCACCCCGGCCCCAGGTGGTGGTTCCATTGCTGCCCTGGCAGGCGCGATCGGTTCGGCGCTGGCCTCGATGGTGGTTAACCTTTCCATTGGCAAGGGTGAGTATGACAATCGGTACGATGAATTGTGTGAACTGGCTGAAAAAGCGCAGCAGATCAAGGACGAATTGATGCGAGCCGTGGACGAAGATACCGAGGCTTTCAATGAGGTGATTGCCGGCATCCGCATGCCCAAGGACACGCCCGAGCAGATCGCGTTGCGGTCAAAAGTGATCCGGGAAGGCTATAAAGCAGCCGCCCGAGTGCCCTTCAATACAGCGCAGTTATGCAGCGAAGTACTGGACCTGTGCCAGACCGCGGCGGACATCGGCAACCAGGCTGTCATGAGCGATGCGGGCGTAGGCGCTTTGATGGCGCTGGCCGGGGTGCAAGGCGCCATCCACAACGTGCGGATCAATTTGCCGAACACGAAAGACGAGGCGTTTATCGCCGGGATGGAAGAGAGCCTGGACGACTTGCTCTCAGGCTCGCGGGAACGCTGTGAAGCGATCCAGCGGCAGGTCGAGAACAGTTACTGATAGATTACCGGGTGATTACCAGGTCCACTTGGCGCCGAGGTACGGGCCAAGGACCTGCAAATTTTTCAATTTGCTGTCATTGGTGAAATTGTAGCGTAGATAGCGCATACCAAAGGTTCCGGTCCATTTGTTGAACTCATAACCCATACCCACTTTTGCCTGCCAGGTCAGTTTTGACGCACCAGAACCGACATCGCCATAGTAATCAACGTACCACTGATCATTGATCAGGGTTTTGCCTTCGAACCCAAGCAGGAAGTCCCAATGGTGTCCACCCAGGGTCCTTTCCTTTTGTTGGGGCGTGGCTTCGAGATCAAATTCCAGACCTGTTTTGATATAGAGATAGCGTGTGCCTCCGATAATATCAAACCGGGTTCTATCCGTTCGGGCAATGGTATGACCTGCAGTCAGAGTACCAATGAACGTGCGCATATCCACATCAACATCCAGTTCCTGGGGCCGTCCGATGATTTCACCTGTAATGGTATCGCTACCGCCCAGATTCATGTAAATCAGATCCACGCCCAGTGACCAGTCTTGCTTACGCATTTCCATATCACTAAAAAAGATCATGTCCAGGTTCTGAAGAATATCTTTCAGCGATAACTTAAGTTCATCGCCGACTGCGGGTTGGATTTTTATTCCGGGTAACCAGCCGTAAAGCTCGTAGGAATACTGCCAGTCATCCGGGGATTTTTCCTGGGCTGAGACAGGTGCGGCAATTGATACAGAAAGGGCCGTCAATAACACGATCACGAATTTTCTATACCTGAACATGACTCTCACAGCGTTTAACTCCTGTTGTCTCGATGACGGTGGTTGTGGATTTAAGTATAAATTAACAATTGATGTCAAACCACAGGTGGTTTGTTGCCGCCGGATGATGCGCCGGCGTGGATCGATTAGAAAGGTCTCAGGCGAAAAGACCTCACCGTGCGGATGTAGAGCCGCTCCCAAAAAACGGATTTTCTTCCGCGCCGTTCACTGACCTGCGAGAGCAGTGTTGATGGTCCGATACCAACACCTTGGCCATAGGCCTCGAAAAACAGCCTGACCAGTGATTCATCGAGTTTGCACTGCGTGCGAAAATCCACCGCCATGTTCCACACATCGTAGAGCGCAAACCGGCTGCCGGTCATGTCTTTACCGATGCACAGGGCATAGGGCACATCAAAAGCGCTGAGGGAATCGTCCCCATCGTCATCGACCATGAAGTTGCCGGAATGGGCTGTTCCCCACACCATGCCTGCCCTGTGCATTGCGGCAACCAATCGCCCTGCTCCGCTGACCAATTCTTTCCGGCCTTCGGTGCGGCTGGCCAGAATGTCCCTGAGCGTATTTCCTTTGAGGTAGGCCGTGGTCAGTTGACTGTACCAGTCGCGGCCTGGAATACGACGCAGCCCGAACCCGAGCGGCTCCGCTACGGGAAGCCCTTTCCCGAACGCGTACTGTAAGTTCTCAAACTCACGCTGCGCCTGCGGGTAACGGAACAGGTCACGCCAGGTCAGGGCCAGCGGTGTACGGTAGATTTTGCTGACCTGTCGCCTGGAGGTTTCACTGCAGCGGGACAGCACGATGCGGATCCGGGGTTCGTCCTGCAGCAGTACAGCACCCTCCCCGACCTCTTGTTCAGAACCAGATGTCCCACGCGGCAGTCCACCGGCCAGTTGCCAGGCCAGGTCAGGTTTTTGCGCGGGATCCCAGCTCACATCGTGAAGGTGCCGACCAGCCGGTCGATGGTCCAATAAGCGGCGATACCGCCAATAGCGTAAGGCGTCGCGCGGGTCAGTGTCAGCACCGAATGGCTGTGCAGGCTGCGCAGGCCGGCCAGCAACAACGACACCACCAGTACGAACATGACCTGCCCGGTTT
>JARFQZ010000237.1 GCA_029287515.1 Lysobacterales bacterium | reverse complement strand
GCCTTTGGACTCGATCAGTAACGGCGCGAATGCTTTTGTGATTCGATAAGGCCCGTAGACATTGACGTCCAGTATGAAATCCAGGTCTTCTTCATCAAGCTCGATCAATGGGGCCATCAGGCCGACGCCGGCATTGTTGATGACGGCGTAAAGACCCTTGCCCGAGGCCTTCACGGTATTCACCGCCGCATCGATTTCGCTCTGGACAGTAACATCCAACCGGATGGACTGGATATTTTCAATCGCATTGAGTGCCTCCAGGTCTTTGTGTTTCCTGGCGCCGGCAAACACATAGTGACCCTTGGATGCCAGAGTCTCAGCAATCATCCGTCCGCTGCCCGTGCTGGCGCCGGTGACGAGGACGGACTTTCGCGAAACTTCGCTGGTGTCCGGTTCACCCTGGGAAAGGTTTTCTGCCAATACGGGGGCGGCAAGGCTGCACAGCAGTGACAACAGGCAGATCAGTAATGTTTTGGGCATGGCTAAGTCTGGTTACATCCTTGGTATGCGATTACTGTGGTAGGTGAGGTGGCTAACCTGGCCGGACTCGTCCCGGATGAATGCAATTTCATGGCCCGGCTGCCCATCGCTTCTAATCCAGTGGAAACGGTCGCCTTCTACGTGCTGCAGTAGTTCCATGTCGCCCAGGGGGTCCATGGTAGGCAGTGAAATGATGGCCAGGCCGTCTTTCCATTTGAAGATCATGTCTTCACCCGTCCATGGCCGCACATCGTAACTGCCCACGTAGTCTGACAGGTCTGGACCGTTACTGACCTCCGCGTTTTCCGCTGATCCATCGGCATCCAGGATGTCCAGCATGATGCTGGCATAGCTGTTGACGTTGGCATGGTTCCGGTTCGCCATCACTACCACGCCATACTGGCTGAGCGGGTCGACATAGATACGCGTATTGAACCCGGGGCAGCTGCCGCCGTGTCCGGTCAGAGTGCGGTCACCCTTGCGGTAGATACCGAAGGCCAGACCCCACGATGTGCCCCAGTCCCAGTCCATCCAGTGGACCCGCTGCATTTCCTTCAGAGTGTTGGAAGAGAGTACCGGATCGTCCGAACCTGCCCGCACCCGGAACTGCCAGGAAGCGAACTTCGCCAGGTCCAGCGCGGTTGAAGCAAACCCGGCTGCCGGCGTAATCCCCCTGGCGTCATATCGCGGCATGACCAGCATTTCACCATCGCGGCCGGGGAATGAATAGCCCGTTGCAATGCGCGGTTCCCTTGCGTCCGCCGGGAACCCGGTGTCGGTGTCGGCCAGGCCCAGGGGTGCGAGGAGGTGATCGCGTATGTAGGCATCGTAGGGCTGGCCCGAATGCTCTTCCACGATTTCACCCGCCAGGGTCAGGCCCAGGTTTGAATACTGGAAATAAAGCGACGAGGGATACAGGGTGGATTGACTACCCAGCTTTTCACGAATTTCCGCCTGGGTCGGAAACTGGAAGCCCGGTCCTGACCAGTAGGGTGTGTCCGATTCACGGGGCAGACCCGAGGAATGCGTCAGCATGCCTTCCAGCGTGATCACGGGGCTGCCCGCATGGGCCGGTTCAATATTGAACCAGGGCAATAATTCCGACACAGGATCGTCCAGGCGAACCTTTCCCTGGTCCCGCAGTTGCATCACGGCGATGCCGGTAAACAGCTTGGAAATCGAGCAGATGCCGTAAATCGTATCAACCCGGGCCGGCTCCTTGTTCGCAAGATCGGCATGGCCCGAGGCGCCGCTCCACAGCAGTTTCTGGTCGTGCACGAGGGCGGCGGACAGTCCGGGAATCCGGTCATAGGCGCGCTGGCCATCCAGCCAGCTTTCGATCAGGGCCAGTTGGTTGTCCAGGTTCTTTTCAGGTTCATCTTCCGCGGCGTGGACCGCCGGGAAAGTAATCGCAAGCGAAAGGGAGGCAATCAACAACACTATCAATTTGGAATTTCTGGTCACGGCAGGTGCTCTTGGAAGGCAAATTTTACATAGGGTAGCAGCTTTCCCGGATTCAGGGATTGATGCCGATGGATCGGCTATTCGTAATCCCTCGAGCGCAGTTTCTTCAGCATGGCGCGCTTCTTTTTCGAATCGAGGCGTTTTTGCTTCGCCGCACGGCCCGGACGGGTAGGGATGCGCTTTTTCGGCACTTGTGTCGCGTCCAGGATGACCTGGCGCAGCCGGGAAATCGCTTCCTGCCGGTTCTTGTCCTGTGAACGGTGGTTCTGAGCCTTGATGACCAGCACGCCGTCAGCAGTGATCCGCTGGTCCTTGCTGTCCAGCATGCGCTCCTTGACCTGATTGGGCAGAGACGATCCACGGATATCGAAACGCAGGTGGATGGCTGACGATACCTTGTTCACATTCTGCCCGCCCGCACCCTGGGCGCGAATGGCGCTGAACTGAATCTCCTCGTCCGGCAGAGTCAGCCTGTCGTTGATCCGGATCATGACTTGGCGCGCACCCGCTGCCGCTGGAGGTAAATCCTTACCAGCCCGACCAGGCTGATCAGCAGCCAGAATATTTCGACGAGGAAGGCGGACATGTTGAATTCGAAATACAGCGAATAAAGAATGCAGGCCGCGCCTATCAGGTTGCTTAAGGTGTATGCCAGCCCGGTGGCGGAGAGTTTTCCGATCTGGATCAGGAAATAACTGCCAATGATCAGAATGACTCCCAGGTTGCCAACCACGTCATAGAAGGCGTAATTCATGTTTTTTCACCGGTTCGGTCTGGATTCAACGGTCATCAATGATACTCCGGTTTAATTGGCCGAAACCATGCACCGTCTCAGTGCACCAATTCGGTGCGCGCACTCAGATAGATCAGGCCAGGAATCTGTTCGCTCCGAAAAAAACAATACAAACAAGGGGGTAGGACTGAATTGGGCATGGCATGAATTCTGCATCTACAGGGGTACACCAGACCCAATATTAAGAGGAGTGTTCATGAAACTGGTCACAGCGATCATCAAGCCATTCAAGCTCGACGACGTGCGGCAAGCACTGCACGAAGTCGGCATTGCAGGCATCACCGTTACCGAGGTGAAAGGGTTCGGGCGGCAGAAAGGCCACACCGAGCTTTATCGCGGCGCGGAATACAACGTCGATTTTCTTCCCAAGCTCAAGTTGGAAACCGCATGCACCGACGAGGTGGCGGAGTTGGTGGTGGAGGCCATTCAACGCACGGCGGCTACCGGCCAAATCGGCGATGGACAAATCTTTGTCAGTTCCCTCGAGGAAGTGATCCGTATCCGCACCGGTGAAACCGGCGCGCAGGCTATATAAGGCGAGGGCTCAGCATGGAAAGCAACAGTTTTGAACTGCAGTACGCAATCGATACTTTTTACTTTCTTGTCTGTGGCGCGCTGGTCATGTGGATGGCGGCAGGCTTCTCGATGCTCGAGGCCGGCCTGGTACGGGCTAAAAACACAACGGAGATCCTGACCAAGAACGTGGCGCTTTATTCCATCGCCTGCTTCATGTACCTGGCGACCGGCTACGCCATCATGTATGGCGGCGGCTGGTTCCTGGCCGGAATTGAAGCATTCGACCTGGAAGGCGTGTTGACCGCTTCCGCCGAAAACGGGTTCGACGGAGATGCGGTCTACTCTGGCGCCTCGGACTAGTTCTTCCAGGTGGTGTTCGTGGCCACCGCGATGACAATCGTGTCCGGCGCCGTGGCGGAGCGGATGAAGCTCTGGGCGTTTTTCGTCTTCGCGATCGTCATGACCGGATTGATCTACCCGCTGGAAGGTTCCTGGACCTGGGGCGGCAAAGACGTGTTCGGCCTGTTCAACCTGG
>JARFQZ010000177.1 GCA_029287515.1 Lysobacterales bacterium | reverse complement strand
TTACTGTTCAGATACGCCTTCTTCCACTGATTCTAATTCAACAGCTGTTTTGTTCAACGGCGTAATCTTCAGGGGCGGGACCTTGGAAAATTCTTTTTCCATGTCCTGGCTGATTTCCTTCAGGTCCACGGCGCTTTCTATCACTGTAGGCGTGATCATGACCAGGGTTTCACTGCGGGAGAGCGCCTTGGTTTTGGCGCCGAACAACGGACCGATGATGGGGACACGGCTCAGGTAAGGCACGCCGGTACGACCCCTGGAGTCCTGCTCGGAAATCAGCCCGCCCAGAAATACGGTCTGTCCGGACTGCACGGCCACCTGGCTGGTCACTGTTTTGTTGTTGATGGGCGGATTTCCGCTGACCGAGATATCCGGATCACGTGCTCCCGGACGGGAAACATCCTGCTGTATATCCATGTATACCAGGCCACCCGGGTTGATACGGGGTGTGACCGTGAGCGTGATACCTGTTGAGACGTATTGCGCGCTGCTGACCACGTTGTTGGTTCCGGTCGAAATCGATGAAGACTGCACCGGCACCTGGGTACCCACGGTAATCGTGGCCGTAGCATTGTTCCTGACCAGCAAAGAAGGCGCCGCGAGCGATCTCACATCGGTGACTTCATCGAGCGCGGCAATGGTCGCCTGTACAAACGGCAGCCCATTGGAAAGCGGCGTGGCCAGGGTCGTCAGAAAATTGAACCCGCCGGATTCTGCGCTGCCGCTGCCGAACGCCGCGTTCTGAAGAATACTGCTGGTATCGGCGGTTCCTTCAGGGATCAAATTCGCATTGTTCGTCAGGAACCAGTTGACACCGAACTGGAGTTCCTCGTTGAGTTCGACGTCAAGCACCTGCGATTCGATCAATACCTGCAACGGCTCGATATCGATTCGCTCAATGGCCGCTTCGACCGCATTGAACTCGGCCGACGTCGCCTGGATCAGCAGGGAATTAGTTTCAAGAATCGAAGTAATGCGAATTTCACCGGAACCTATCTCCATCGCGCCGCCCTGGCTGCCCTGCGCCTGGTTCTGCTGCTGAGTACCCAGGCGGTTCTGATTGAAATCGCTGACCGAGCCGACCGTGGCGGGCTCCAGCCCTGGCGCCAGCGTGCCCTGGGGGCGGTTTTGCGTCCGCTGCGGAGCCTGTCCCCCGCCAAACAATTGCATCAGGTAACCCGCAAGAATGGGGGCTTCAAGGTTCTTCACGCGGTACACGTACAACTGTTTACCTGCACCCGCAGCACCACGGTCCAGGATCTCGATCCATTCTTCGGCCTTGTAAAGGTATTCCTGCTGGAAAGTGATCACCATCACGGACCCCAGGCGCTCCAGCGGAACAAACCGGAACATTCCTGCGAGCGGTGACTCCGCGTTCGAACCGAAGATGGTCTCCAGCTCGCTAATAATGGAGTTCACGTCCACGGTGGTCAGTGGAAAGATCCCCACGGACATGCCTTCCAGCCAGTCAACGTCAAAGATCTCTACCGTCTTGAGATAGTTACGCAGTTCTTCGGGCGTGCCTGCGAGAAAAATCATGTGACGGAATTGGTCTGCGTTGATAATGGCCCCTTCGCGGACGTAAGGCTCCAGGATTTTTGCCATTTCCGTGGCCGCGATGTATTGCAGGGGGACCGCGCGCACTTCGAAGCCCATCGCGAGATCTGCGCTGCCCATTTCCGGGAAAAGATGGCCCTTGATTGCATCTGAGACGGGCAGTACATGGTACCGGCCCTCCGTGTAGACCATGGTCGCGCCATTCCATCTCAGCAACAGTTCCAGGATCGGCATCAACTCATCCCGGTTGACCGGCTTGGACGTGGAGAATGTCACCTGGCCGCTGACGCCCGGACCAATTACGAAAGTTTCCTGCAGCACTTCACCCAGAATGGTGTGAACCACCGACTGAATGGATTCACCTTCAAAGTTCAGAACGATTTCGCCATCCGCCGCGACAACCTCCGGCCGCCGGCTGGCCGCTTCCTCGTTGATAAAAACCCCGGTGCCCTCGTAAATCTCGATGTCGGTGACACCCGGGTCGGTGTTGAGCGCGGTTGAGATGACCGGGTCTGAGCTGTCCGGCAACTCATTGGACGCGGACTTGATGGTCTTGCCCGTGCTCATCGGCCGTATCGGCGGGTGTGGCGTTGTGGAACAGCTGGCAATGATTACGACCAATGACATTACGATCAGGCGCTTGCAGATTTTTCCCACCGGTCTGCCGGGACGCCTGGCAAAAAATATGTTCGTCGAGTTCATGCCCGTTTTCCTATTGTTGGTTTCCATCTTCTTCTTGTTTCCGTTTGGAACCGTTCATCATCGACTGGATGGCGTTACGGTAATCGACTTCCGGTTCCTGGTCTGCATCCTTTTCCTCGGCGGCTCTCCTGAGTTCTTCCCTTCGCTGGGCGATTCGCTGCCGGATTTCTTCCGCCCTGGACAAGGGCTCCCCACTCTCACTCTCTTCTGGTGCCGGTTCCTCCTTCGCCGTTTTTTCGGGAACGGCCATCTTGGGAGGCGCCGCTATTTGCGCATCATGCACTTCCAGCTTGAGTTGCAGCGATTCACCGGCGGCGGATGACAGGGTTACCTCACGCGCACTGATCTGGCTGACCTGCCAGCTCCCGAAATTGCCCTCGAGCGGCTGCCCTTCAAACGCAACCAGTGACTGCTCCATCTCCTCACTCCTCAGCGTCGCCATGCGCAGGGTAGGCGTAATGATCACGCCGGACAACTGGACCTCGGGGGCTTCTACTTCCTCGACCGGCTCTTCTTCTTCCTCCACGTCATCCTCGATAACAGGCAACCGGCTTTGATTGAACACCGGCCGTTCGGTTATGACTGCATATGTCTCGAGGGGCTCACTGTCCGAGATCTCAGGAACGCTCATTGCCGGGATGGAACCTTCGTTACCGGCTCCTGAACCGGACGCTTTGGGCGGAAATGTCCAAATCACACCGATGAGCAGCGAAATCACCACTAACAACGCGGCCAGGGACGCGAGCGCAATGGCCACCGGGTTTCCTTCGAACCACTTGATCATGATTCGCTTCCCGTGCCGAGGTAGCCCGACATGTTGAACCTGATGTCCAGCGCGCTCTGACGGTTCTGCTCGTTCCTGTTTGCCCTCCGTCGAGCCCTGGGTTTGATCACGGTGATCTCATCCGCAATGACCATGGGCACGCTGGTTTCGAGCGAGTACATGATTTTTCTGAAATCCTCTATTCCACAGCGCATGCGGACATTGACGGTCACTTTCTGGAATCGTTCCTGTACTCTCGGGCGTACGGGCTGCCGGCTCACGATCTGGCAGGTATCTTCAGCCTGCGTGTTGATCATCTGACCGAGGCTTTCCGACATTTCAGCCGCAGCTTCGTTGAAGTCTTCACCCCCGAGGAAAAGGCTCTGGTCCGGCCTGCGGGAATTGAGGTCCTCCAGCAAGGACTCGTACTGCGATTTTTGTTCAGCCACGCGCTGATAACGGCCCAACTGCTCGGACAAATCCGAAATTTCGGTTCCGTATTCAATATGCCTGACGATGAACCAGTGAAAACACAGCATGTAAACCAGGATCACCGCGATGAGCAGCAGCAGAATAGCCGCGAGGCGATTATTTCCCTGTTCAGCAACCAGCGCCACTATTCCGCTCCAATCTTGACGACATCGGCATTGACTTCGAATATTTCCAGTCCGGACCGTGCATCCAGCCGCGTGGAGCCCCGAAAAGCCGCTTCATCGAGTAATGGAGACTCGTTGACCAACTCGATCAATTGCTGGGCATTCTGGGATTTCCCCTGCAGTTGAACCGAGGACTTGGAGATCACTAACCGGTCCAGGTAGGTATCATCCGGCAAAATCCGGGTGATATCGGCCAAAACGGCTATTGAGAGCGGTGTCTCTGCCCGCTTCTTGGCCAGGAAACCGGCCGCTTCACTGCTGTCTTCAATGCGCTCCTTGATTTGCATGACAGCCCTCGCCTCACCCTGCACTTCCGCAATCGCCTGTTCCAGTTCCTCCACCTGGTGGGAACGGAGTGACAGGGACTGTGTCATAACGAGAGCCAGCAAAGCCGCGCAGGCCCCTCCAAGAACAAAGTTGAGCCTGGCTTTGTGATTGACGGTCCTGCTCCGCCGGTCGGGAGGGAGCAGATTCAGTCCCAGCGTCCGGGTGTCATGCAGAATATCGACTCCACCCAATGGAATGCCCCAACTCGCAACTGTCTTCAACATGTCGTCCACGTCGGCACGCGGAACAAGGTACAGATCGATCCGGATCTGGCCACTTTCCGCCTCGCGATCAAGCACTTTCCAGTCAAAGTAAACGTCCGACGCCCTGAACGGAGTCTGCCTGTCCATTTCGAAATTCAGAACTTGCGCAAGGTTGGGCTCAGCCGCCGCGGGCAGCCTCATTTCGGTGTTTAACACCGCATCAAAGGGCAGCAAAAGAAACCGGGGAGCTTCCTGCAATTCATGCTCTTGCAACAGATCATCTATCTGCTGTTTTCTGAGCGACGCATCCTGGGCGACAGACAGAGTCAACAGGTTCCTGAGCGAACGGCTCTTGTCAACACCGATCTCGAGCACATCACCGTTTTGCAGAAGCGTCACGCGCCGCAGGGCATACTGAAGCCGTTGCTGCCATGAAGCCGGCATCGCCAACCTCAGCTCTTCGATCCACCACCGAAAAAACTTTCCGACGGGGCTGATCCTGAACCAACCGGCTACCTGCAAATATTTTTCTTCAATAACTTGGAACATCTTGTTCTCAGTGATGAAACCCTTCTCGCCAGCGGAGTACTTTGAATGGGCGCCCATCGCCAGTTGCTCCCAGCCGGACGGTGGCTTCTATCTGGTCCCAAACGCCATTGGGCAAGGTGGCTTTGGCGAGCACACTATACGTCAGCCCCCTGCCCCGCGCCATGGCCACCTGTCCGTTGGGCAATGCAACACCTGCGCCGTCCATTGCATCCTGAGATTGCCTTTCTTCAATGAAGTTCAATGCGTCTTCTTCCGTCATGCCCTCTATGGCCAGCAACGCTTCTTTTGGTGCGTACGCGGGATCCGGCAACCCGGATTCAGAAAAAACAGTAATTCCGGGCTCTATGGTCTTGTATAAGTCAAAGGGCATGCCCAGCACCTGGAGTATTTCCTCGACCATGATGAACGGCCGGTTTCCGGGCCCCACATCAAGGCCGGCGGATTCATAAGCCGAGAGCTCCGCGCCATTGGCGCGCTCTATTTCATCAATATCGTTCCAGTCCAGCATGGCCGCGGCCAGGTACACCGCGTCATCTTCCGCCAGGCCATTACCCGTCAGAAGCCTTATCAGCGTTTCTTCGTTCGCGGAGTTGATATCTATCTTGCCCCGCTCATCGGTCACCTGGATTTCCACCTGCACGTCTTCGTAAAACATGGCGTATGGCCTGCCGTCCGGAACCCAGCGGTTCATTTCATCCGGGTCGCGTAATGCCAAAACGGCAAAATTCAGACCGGCTTCAGCCGCCAGCCGCGCTCGCGTTCCGGAAATCACCGTATGCGCTTCGAGCTGATCCATCCGGGCCATCAGTGTATAAGCGCCGGTGGAAATGGTGATCAACAGCAGGATCCACAGCACCATGACCAGTGCGACCCCTTTTTGAGTGCCCGGAAAGCGCGCGCCGGGGTTGGAGGGGAATACCGTGATCATTGCTGTTTCCTTTTATCGATGAGATCACGTATCGCGCGATTGTATGCCGGCTGCTCAGAACTCACGCCGACCAGGTCCTCCAGTGCAGAGGGATCGATCCGGACGGTAGCGGTGAGCAACGGCCAATTGATGTAAACATCTTCCGTGAATTCAATTTCCAGCGAGACGGATTCGGGCAGCGTGTTGGGCTGGTCCCACCGGTTGAGCCAGGGCAATAATTCCCCGTTCTCGTCAAGCCCAAGAAAGCTGAACTCCCCGAAGTCGATATTCCCCATCAACAGGATCGGATCCCGCATGTACAGATTCTGTTCCTCGAAGCCCTGCAACAGGGCATGAGACAGGACCAGCTCATCACCATCCTCCCCGTTTACTATTGAAAGCTCCTGGACCTGCGGGCCGCCAAACCCGAGGTAACCCGGCATCGGTGCAACAAACCGGATCGATCTCGGTTCACCCTTGAAGACGACCCGTTCACCCGCCCCGGTCTGTTCGTCCGCAAATGCGAGCGGAACCATCTGGTTTATCTGCTTGCGGACAAACTGGTGTGCCATCCGGATGCGTCCACTGTCTTCAAGGATCGCCTGACCCTTGTCCGTCGCCCTGGTCGAGGCCCGCAATCCGCCGTATGCCAGCGCCAGCAACATGCCCATCAGGCTGAGCGCAAGGAGAACCTCCACCAGAGTAAATCCCCGGGACCGGTTCATGTTCCTATTTCCCGGTTTGCAAGCACGGCACGGACCGTGCTGAACCGCCGATTCTGCTCCCTCGGGGGTTCGCCCCAGCTAACGAACAGTTCAACATGCAAAAGCGCGATACCGGTCAATTCGGCAAGTTCAACACTGTGGACCAGTTCGTTGGTGGGCATGAATTCAGTGATTTCGATGCGCCAGGCGTAGTCTCCGGAATCGCCGTCGAGACTGAAACCTGCCATGAGTGGAATTTCCACACCCACCTGGTCCATAACTGACTGGGCTGTCAATGCAGCTTCGGAGTAATGGCGCGCCCTGACGGTATTGCGCATGGAACCGGAAAGGATTTCCAGCACGGTGGCGAAACTGAGCGCAAACACGACAAAAGCCAGCAATAATTCAAGCAACGTGAAGCCCCGGCCGCCGGCACGAGAATGCACACCATTGGGAAGCCCGTGCTTCACTTCAGTCGTCCAGGCGTTCCACGGACGCCTCTCCCGTCAACCAGGCCACATTCACTGTGTAGATCCGGCCATTTGCCTCGAGGCGGACGTTACCCCCCGTCGAGCCGCCATCGGGATAAAAACGAATACCGCCGGCCGTTTCTGAAGTCAGTTCGGAACGGGCCGTGTTGAGTTCAATTTTCATGCCTTCGGGTAATTTCTCTTCGGGGCGTTCGGGCGCGAGGTAGGTCAGCGCTTCGGTGTCGACTACAAAAACCTGCTGCGATTTCGACAAAATAGCCTTGGTGCGGGTATAACGCAGCGACGCGGCAACCTTCCTCGCCGCGGTCCTCATTTCAGCGCCGCTGATATTTCGGGAAATAGAAGTTCCGACAAGCGCCAGCGCAAAGGAAATGATAACCAGGACCACGATCACTTCGACCAGCGTAAAACCCTTTGCGGACCTTGGATGCATCATTTCATACCGCCCCTTTGCGCGGCCGGTCAGCCGGAATCACTCCCAGCTGTTTATGTCCGCATTTTTACCTTCGCCACCCGGTTGCCCATCGGCGCCGAGGGAATAAATATCGAAATCACCGTGCTCACCGGGGTAGGTGTAGATGTATTCCCTGCCCCAGGGGTCCTTGAGACTTGATTTCTTTACATAGGGCCCGTTCCAGCCGTCGACATCACTGGATTCGCCCACCAGCTCGGAAAGGTTGTCCGGGGTCGTTCCGGTGTCAAGGTAAAAACTTTCAACCGCCATTGAGAGGCGGTTGATCTGCGATCCGGCTGCCTTGACCTTCGCACCCTCGGCCTTGCCGATAATTCCAGGCAGAACCAGCCCGCCAATCAGCGCCAGAATGACCAGCACCAGCAACAGTTCCACCAGCGTAAATCCACGTGAAGTGCGTTTTACTTTTTTGATTTTCATCCTGTTCACTTTCATTTCCTCAGATTCCTTTTGTCCAGCTTTCCTGGCTTCACAGAGATTAGCCAACAAGGTCATTGATACTCAATATCGCAACCAACACCGACAGCACGATGGTGCCGATCAGAACCGCCAGAAACAAGGTGATGACCGGCGTGAATACCGACAGCAGGCGGTCGATGGTGTTGCGCACTTCCAGATCGTATGTGTCAGATACTTTCATCAACATCGTATCCAGCTGTCCTGTTTCCTCGCCGACGCTCATCATCTGCAGCGCCAGCCGCGGAAACCGCCCGCCCTTGGCGAGGTTGTGTGCCAGTCCGCCCCCGGTCTTGACCTCCCGCGCCGCATCGCTGACATCTTTTCGCAAGACCGTATTGCTTAAGACATTGCGCGCAATGGAAAGTGCCCCCAGCAGCGGCACACCGTTGGTCAGCAGCGTACCCAGGGTGCGGCTCAGCCGGGCAATTTCAATTTTGCCAACCAGATCACCCACCCAGCGCATGGACAGGACGCGCCCGTCCCAGGCGAACCTTTTCTCCGGATCGGCCAGCATACGACGGAACTGCACCACGACAAGCGTGGTTACCAGCACGATAGCCCACCAGAAATTCTGCAGGATGGAGCCGGCGCCCAGCACCAGCTTGGTGATGAATGGAAGGTCGCCACCCAGTTCCTCGAATATGGGCGTAAACTGCGGAATAACGTACACCAGCAGCAGGATCAGGGAACCGGCGGCCAGCACCAGCAGCAGGATCGGGTAAATCAACGCCGAAACGATACTGTCTTTGAGTTCCCTTGAGCGTTCCAGGTAATCGGTCAACCGCGTCAGGGTGACGTCCAGCGTGCCGCCCACTTCGCCGGCACGCACCATGTTCACAAACAGCCGGTTGAATGCACCGTGCTGCTCCTCCAGCGCATCAGACAGGCTGCCGCCTTCCCTGACCTTGTCCCGGATTTCAGTAACGGTTCGCTTGACGCGTTCATTTTCGGAAAGCTCCTGCATAACCTGAAGTGAACGGTCCAGCGGCAGGCCGGCAACCAGCAAGGTGGATAATTGCTGTGTAAATTCACCCACCTCCCGGGCATTCATGCCCCGGCGGCCCATACGAAGTGCAGACAGGCCGAAACCGCCGGAGCCGGATTCCCGGGCATGCAGCGGCACATTGCCCGCTTCCTGTAGCTTCAGCACAACCATGTCCAGCGAAGCGGCTTCCATCGTGCCCTGGACGGTTTCGCCACTGGGTGCAACGGCCTTGTATTCAAAAAGAGGCATCAGGCTTCCTGCGTCACTCTCAGGATTTCGTCCAGCGTCGTAACGCCCGTCTGGCATTTGAGCAGACCGTCCTGGTACATGGTCCTCATACCTTCGCTGACCGCCTGGTCCTGCAGTTCACCAGAGGTAGCGTGCTGCATGACAAGCCGGCGAACGGGGTCCGACATTTCAAGCAATTCAAGAATCGACGTCCGACCCCGGTAACCCGTCGGGTTTTCAGGGCTCGCCACGGGACGGTAAAACTGGTAGTTCCGCCCCCCGTCCAGCTCGGGCAGGCCCAGTTCCTGGGCGAGCTCGGGCAGCACCTCATAAGGCTCCCTGCTCTGAGGATCGAGCGTCCGAACCAGGCGCTGCGCCAGGATTGCGTTGACGGTCGAGGTCAACAAGTAATCCTCCACACCCATATCAAGCATGCGGGTCACACCACCCGCCGCGTCGTTGGTATGAATGGTGGAAAGAACCAGGTGGCCCGTGAGTGCCGACTGGATGGCGATTCTTGCCGTTTCCAGGTCACGCATTTCACCGATCATGATAACGTCTGGGTCCTGTCGCACGATCGACCTCAGGGCATGTGCGAAGTCCAGCCCGATGGATGACTTGGCCTGGATCTGGTTGATCCCTTCCAATTGGTACTCCACCGGGTCCTCGACCGTGATGATTTTTCTTTCCGGCGTGTTGAGTGCGCTGAGCGCGGTGTACAGGGTGGTTGTCTTACCGGAACCGGTTGGCCCGGTGACCAGGATGATTCCGTGAGGCATTTCAAGCTGCTTGACGAAACCCGACCTGATCTTGTCGTCGAATCCGAGGGAATCGAAATCCAGCACCACGCTTTCCCGGTCCAGGATACGCATGACCACGCTCTCGCCATGCGAGGTTGGAACGGTTGATACACGAAGGTCCAGTTCCTTTCCCCCCACACGGTGCATGATACGGCCGTCCTGCGGTAATCGGCGCTCGGCGATGTTCAGTTTCGCCATGATCTTGATTCGGCTGATCACGGCTGCCGTGGATTTGGCCGGCGGCGCCTCGACCTCCTGCAACACGCCATCGATGCGATACCGCACTTTGAGCCGGTTCTCGAAAGGCTCGATGTGGATATCGGATGCCCGGCCTTCAACGGCCCTTTGCATGATCAGGTTGACAAGCCGGATAACGGGCGCCTCGGACGCAAGGTCACGCAAATGTTCAACGTCTTCCAGATCGTTCTCGTCCTCGCCACCGAGGCTCTCGACAATCTGGCCCATGGCGCTGCGACCCCCGCCCAGCAGCTTCTCGATTCCATTCTCGATCTCGGAAGCGATCCCTACCCGAGGGATGATGTTTTTACCGCTTGCCATGGACAGCGCTTTGCGGGCAAAGGCGTCACGTGGATTAGCCATGACCACGGTCAAATCGCCGTTGGCTTCCTCGATGGGTAATATCAGGTTCTGCTTCAGGTACCTGACTGAAACCCCGGGCAATTCCGGCGCTTCATCAGGCAGATCGGCGGTGCGCACCAGGGGTAACTCGAGCAAGGCGGCTTCTGCCTCGGCCACATCCCTTTCGGAAACCAGGCCCAGCCGCACCAGTAATGTAACGAGTTCTCCGCCGTGCTGTTCCTGGTAGCTGACAGCCCGCCTCAGGTCGTTGGCTTTCAACCGCTCCTTTTCAAGCAGAAACTCACAGAGCGGATCATTCAGGCTGGCTACTGTGGCCTCGTCTGAAGGTTCAAGTTCTAAAGTTTCTTCGCCTGTATGCACCTGGTTACATCCTGCCTGTTTAACGTGGTTGCCATGATAGGGTACCGAATAAACGGTCCTTCAGCACAGACACCCGTAAGATTTATCGGTTCCGCTTTTCCTGTAACTGGTCCAGCCGCCAGCCCACGAATTGCTCAACAAGAGGCCGGTTGGTGAGCACCCAGACAAAGATCGGAGCCAGTGCCGGAAAAATCAGCGTACCCAGCTGGTAACCGAGGGCAATGGATGCGTCAGATACGCCATGAGACATGACGATCGCATGGGTTTGCTCACCGAAATTGAAAGCCAGCATCTTGAGTGATTCCCACACGACACCCCAGATCTGAACACCCGTAATCACAGTGTACCCGATCAGCATAATGACAAATTTTCTCAGCCAGCTGACATCCGACCCCATGACAAGGCCAAACAACAGGGGCAGGCCGTAACTGAAAATCAGGGGATTGATCACGAAGCCCAGCGCATCTGTTGTGCCATCTTTGAAAGTGAACTGGATGGTCGTCTCCACCTGGAAGAGAAAGTGCTGGTTGGGTTCAACGATGATCCGGTGGAAATCATCCCCCAGAACATGGCTCAGAATGGCATCGGCGGCAATGCGCGCAGGCGCCCCGTGAAAGGCCGAAAGGTAAAACCACAACATGAAGCCGAACAGCATCCACATCGATGCGAGGATCAGCAGTTCGCTCAGCTTCAGCTCTTCTTTGTCATGGTGTTCGGTCATTGATCATCCCACCCATTTACGGGCATTCAAAAACATTCTTCGCCAGGGTGACTCATCACCCCATTCCGGCGGGGCCCACGAAAAGTTGACGCCTCTTAAGGTCCTTTCCGGATGCGGCATCATGATCGTTACACGCCCATCCGTATTACTGAGCCCGGTGATTCCAAGAGGCGATCCGTTCGGGTTTTCCGGGTAGTGTTCTGTGGCTGCACCCTGGTTGTCAACGTATCGCAATGCGATCAGGCCCTCGTTCGACAGGGGACCCGGGAAATCCGCCCTGCCTTCACCATGTGCGGTGACAACCGGGATCAGGGAACCCGCCATGCCGTCCAGCAGAACGGAAGGTGACTCTTCAATCCTGACCAGGTTGAAGCGCCCCTCGAATTGCTCAGACCGGTTGCCGATGAAATCCGGCCAGCCATCGGCGCCCGGTATCAGGTCCCGCAGCGCTGAAAGCACCTGGCATCCGTTGCAAACACCGAGGGCGAATTTATTGCCGTCATTGAAAAATCGCCAGAACTGTTGACGCAAATCCTCGTGGAACAATATCGATTTTGCCCAACCGCGGCCGGCACCCAGCACGTCTCCGTATGAAAAACCGCCACAAGCGACTATACCGGCAAAGGAATCGAGGTTTCTGCGGCCTTCGGCAAGATCAGACATGTGAACATCGGTTGCATCAAAACCCGCGAGGTCGAAAGCCGCGGCCATTTCCACGTGCCCGTTGACACCCTGCTCCCTCAATATCGCAACAGCAGGCCGGGCGCTGCCGGCAATCGCCGGCGCTGCCGGATTCTCAGCCGTGTTGAACGTCAGTGCGGGCTGCATGCCGGGAAGACTCCAGTTCACCACTGACTCCAGTTCCTGGTCCGCGCACTCCGGATGATCCCGCAGCCTCTGGACGGCATGGCTGGTTTCAGACCATAGCGCCTGCAGTTCGGGTAATCGTTCTTCCAACAGCGTCGTGCCGTCGTATTCGATCCTCAGAAAGTCACCTGCAACGGGGCTGCCGAGGTCTGTCACCAGGTCACCGATGCCAGCTGCGGTCAACCTGGAAATGACTTCGTCCAGGTGGCATTCAAGCACCTGGATGACCGCGCCCGGCTCTTCAGCGAACAGGAACGCGTTGAGCTTGCCGGGCGGTATGTCCGGCGCCAGTTGAAGCCCGCAATGCGACGCAAAGGCCATTTCGCACAAGGTGGCCGCCAGCCCGCCGTCCGAGCGGTCGTGGTAGGCCTGGACCTGTCCGGCGGAATTCAGCGCCTGCAATGCATTGAAGAACTGTTTCAATTGTTGCGGCCTGTCCAGATCCGGCACCTCGTCACCAAACTGCCCGTGGACCTGCGCCATGACCGAACCGCCCAGGCGATTGCGGCCGTTACCCAGGTCGATCAGCAACAGCCGGGAGTTTTCGTCACTCGTGTTCAGCTGGGGTGTCAGTGTCCGGTGAACGTCGGTGACCGGTGCAAAAGCAGAAACGATCAGCGACACCGGGGCCAGCATGCGTTTTTCACCTGTCTCGTCCTGCCAGACGGTTTTCATCGAAAGGGAATCCTTTCCGACCGGGATGGCAATGCCAAGCTCGGGGCAAAGCTCCAGGCCTACCGCGCGGACGGTGTCGAACAACGCGGCATCCTGGCCGGGTTCCCCCGCTGCGGCCATCCAGTTGGCCGAAAGGCGTATTTGCGAAATGTCGCTGATGGCGGCCGAGGCAATATTCGTAACCGCCTCGGCGATGGCCATGCGCCCCGACGCCGGCGCGTTCAGAACGGCCAATGGCGTCCTTTCACCCATGGCCATGGCTTCACCCGTATCGCCGCTGTAGGAGCTGAGTGTCACCGCGGCATCTCCTACCGGAACCTGCCAGGGCCCGATCATCTGGTCACGGGTCACCAGCCCGCCAACGCTTCGGTCGCCAATCGTAATCAGGAATGATTTACTGCCGACGGCCGGGAATCGAAGAACCCGCTTGAGGGCTTCTGCGGTGTCCAGGTCCGACCCGCTGAACTCATCACCGCGGAAGGAAAGGCGTTCTGCGTTTCGGGACATCCTGGGCGCTTTACCCAACAGCACTTCCAGCGGCATGTCTACAGGGTCCTGCCCCAGCAGATCATCGGTCAGCCTGAGCTGGCGCACTTCAGTGGCTTCCCCCAGCACGGCAAACGGGCAGCGCTCGCGCCGGCACATGGACTCGAACGTTGCCAGCCGGTCGCGGTCAATCGCCAGCACGTAGCGTTCCTGGGATTCGTTGCACCAGATTTCCATCGGTGACATGGACGAGTCAGCACTGGGCACAAGGCGTAATTCAAGCCTGCCTCCGTGCCCCCCGTCATCAAGCAGTTCGGGCAACGCGTTCGACAATCCACCCGCACCCACGTCGTGGATGGAGAGTACCGGGTTGTTTTGACCCAGGGCCCAGCACGCATCGATGACTTCCTGGCAGCGCCGCTGCATTTCGGGATTGCCGCGCTGAACCGATGCGAAATCGAGGTCTTCCATGCTTTGCCCGCTGCCAACCGATGATGCAGCGCCTCCGCCGAGTCCAATCAACATGGCGGGCCCGCCCAGGACCACCACGTGCGCACCCGGTTTGAGCGGGAGCTTCTCAACATGCTGTTCCCTGATCGTTCCCATTCCGCCGGCAATCATGATGGGTTTGTGATAGCCCCAGATGTGACCCCCGATATCCTGTTCGAAGGTGCGGAAATAGCCGCATAAGGCGGGCCGGCCAAATTCATTGTTGAACGAGGCTGCCCCGATCGGGCCTTCGACCATGATGTCAAGCGGGCTGGCGATCCTTCCGGGTTTGCCAAAATCACGGCGCCAGGGAAAATCCAGCCCTGCAATGTCCAGGTGGGACACTGAGAATCCACAGATACCGGCCTTTGGACGCGCGCCCCGGCCGGTAGCAGCCTCGTCCCGGATTTCCCCGCCGGAACCAGTCGCTGCGCCCGGGAAAGGTGAAAT
>JARFQZ010000161.1 GCA_029287515.1 Lysobacterales bacterium | reverse complement strand
GGGATTCCAGCCCGGTTTGACCGGAGACACCGTGATGTAACCCTCCAGGTGCGCCCTCACATCCCCGTGTTCACGATGGGGGTGCTCGGGATCAACGCCGGCGAGGTACCGGGGAATCAGCTGATCTGTCTCTTCGCAACGACGGTATCCCGGTTCAATCATGTGACCGGTGGAAATTTCCGGGTAAAGCACACCCTTGATCCGTTCCCTGGGCAACGCAGGGTAGTTGATGTTCAGCAAGATACCGTCGGGCAGCAGGTTGCCATTTCCGGATGGTGACGATCTGAGTGATTCGATGACCGAGCAGGTGAATTCCGCGGCAGGCTCCAGGGCTTTGTGTGTGCTGGGAAATGTGCGGGGCGTCTGCCGGGCCTCCTCGAACGACATGCCCGCTGAAACGGCGATGGCTGGATATCCGTTCAACAGGGCGGTGATCGCGGCCCCGACTGTGCCCGATGCATGGAGCCCGACGCCGAGATTTGGTCCGAAATTAATCCCTGAGAGCACCAGGTGCGGCGGGTCATCTTCCAGGAGGTGCCGAAGCGCCACCAAGACCGTATCGGCAGGGTGCGCATCGAGGTGCCAGCTGCTTTCTTCGAATTCCATCAGGGACAGGTTGCGATGCATGGTGGTGCTCATGCCGGTGGCGCTGCGTTCCTTGCTCGGAGCCACCATGCTGACCCGGTATCCCCTGTTTTTCAGCACTTTTTGCATGACCCGAATTCCGGGGGCCTCATGGCCGTCGTCATTGGTCAGCAGGATGTGCAGTCGGTCGACGTTTTTCATAGCTTTTGATTGTAACCCTGTTCTCATAGTTGATAGCATGGAAAACCACATCAAATTGATACCTCAGGGTGCTTGGATGGAAGTCAGAAACCGCGTGGCCATCGTGACAGGTGGCGCTCATGGCATTGGTCGGGCGCTGTGCAGGGCATTGAAAATAGAAGGCGCCAGGGTGGCTGTTGCCGACCTGGATACCGACGCGGCTGAGAAGGTTGCGCGGGAGATTGGTGGCATCGCCCTGCAGATGGACGTGGCAGACGCCGGGTCGATAGCGGCCGGGGTGCAACGCACCGAGGCGGAACTGGGTTCCGTGGACATTTTCGTTTCCAATGCAGGCGTTGCTTTCGGCGATGGGCCCCAGGGCGCGGCCTCGGCTCCGGACGAGCATTGGCGCGCCTGCCTCGACATCAACCTGATGGCTCATGTTTATGCTGCGCGGATCATGGTCCCGAAAATGACACAGCGCGGCGGCGGCTGCCTGGTCAATATTGCGTCCGCTGCCGGTTTGCTGGCGCAGGTGGGTGAAGCAGCCTACACGGCCAGCAAGCATGCCGCCGTGGGGTTCGCAGAGTCCCTGGCAATTACCCACGGAGACGACGGTGTCCAGGTTGTCCTCGTGTGCCCCCAGGCTGTGGCCACGCGGATGATCGGTGTGGACGAAGATACCGAGTTGGAGGATGGGACGAGAGGGTTCGGTGGTAACGATATCGATGGCATCCTGAGTGCCGAGTACGTCGCCGATTGTATCCTGGCGGGAATCCAGGAAGAGCGGTTCCTGGTATTGCCTCACCCGCAAGTGGCCACGTATTTTCAACGCAAGGCGGACGATCATGACCGCTGGATCAGCGGAATGCGGCGATTTCGCCGAAAGTCGATGGGAGAAGGCTTGTGAATCAGTTCGATTTGAAAGGCAAAGTTGCCCTGGTAAACGGTGCTTCAAGGGGGATTGGTGAAGCGATCGCACGAGGGCTCGCCGCCAGTGGCGCCCACGTTGTGCTGACCAGTCGCCGCCTGGAGGGGGTCCAGGAAGTCGCCGATTCAATCATCGGCAGCGGGGGCAGGGCAACGCCTTATGCCTGCCATGCCGGCCGCATGGAGGAAATCAACCGGCTGTTCGATTTCGTGAATTCGGAGTTTGGACGGCTGGACATCCTGATCAATAATGCGGCGACCAATCCTCACTATGGCCCTGCCAGCGAACTTTCCCCCGGGGCTTTTGATAAAACCGTGGAAGTGAACCTGAAAGGACCCTATTTCATGAGTAGCGCGGCTGTTCCACTGATGGCAAAAAGCGGAGGCGGGAGCATTGTCAACATTGCATCGATTGCAGCCCTTATCCCCTTACCCGGCCAGGCCGTTTATTCGATGACCAAGGCCGGCCTGATCAGCCTGACCCGCAGTTTTGCGAAAGAGTATGGGCAACAGGGTATTCGCGCCAACGCAGTCCTGCCAGGTGTCGTGAAAACCCGATTCGCATCCGCCCTGGTCGAGGATCCCGCGATTCAGAAATGGCTTTCCCGATTACCGGTACCCCGGGCGGGCCAGCCTGAAGACATGGTGGCCGGCGTGTTGTTCCTGGTCTCCGAGCAGGCAGCCTACACGACCGGTACCACCCTGGTGATGGACGGCGGCGCCACGCTGGGCTGATGGCCGGGACGGAAATCAATAACCAGGGCCGGGCGGTTCGGCCCGGTGAGGAACTGGACTGGGAGGCGCTCGACGAAGCTCTTAAAAAAGCCATTCCGGGGCTTCGCGGGGAACCGGTGGTAAGCCAGTTTCCAGGGGGTAATTCAAACCTCACCTACCGTCTGCAATATGCCGATGACGACCTGGTTGTCCGGCGTCCGCCGTTTGGCACCAAGGCAAGCTCGGCGCACAGCATGATTCGCGAATACCGCATCATGTCCGGCCTGAAACCCGTGTACCCGGCCGTTCCGGAAATGCTTTACTACAGCGATGACGCCTCCATCATCGGCTCAGAGTTCTACGTCATGCGCAGAGTGGAAGGTGCTGTGATCAGAAAGGTTTTGCCGGCGCAATGGCAGCTCGGCACGGCAGACATCCGGCATCTTTGCACCCGGTTCTGGGAGAAGTTGATCGAATTGCACCAGGTGAATGTCGTCGATGCCGGGCTGGAGGATTTTGGCAGGGCGGATGGCTATGTAGAGCGGCAGGTGCTGGGATGGAACGGGCGTTACCAGCGGGTTACGACTCCGGATGTGGACCCCTTCGCTGATGTTCAGGAATGGCTGAAAGCCCATATGCCGGTGGACAGCGGCAGGCAATCGATCCTGCACGGGGACTACCGGATCGACAATGTCGTTCTGGACCACGAACGGCCACATGACATCCTGGCCGTTCTGGACTGGGAAATTTCCGCCCTGGGGGATCCCCTGATGGACCTTGGCAGTTCACTGGCCTACTGGATGCAGCCGGATGACCCGGCAGAACTTCGCGGCCTGTCCATGCAGCCTTCCATGGTGCCGGGCATGCTCACGAGAAAAGAAATACTGGCTCTGTACCAGGACAGGACCGGTGTCGAGACCGGGGATTTCGATTTCTACCTGGTGTTCGGATACTGGCGGATCGCGGTGATTCTGCAACAGATTTATTACCGCTATTTCAACGGCCAGACCTCGGACCAGCGTTTCGCAGGATTCGGCAGGGCGGTCCAGAGCCTGGGTGTACACTGCCAGGAACTAATTGCCGGCTGATCCGGGAACCGTGTAATACGTCCGGATGATATCGCGGTAACGGTCTTTTTCGCTCTCCCAGTGCTCGTCCGTCCAGCCGCGGAGTTCACGGACCATTGTGCCGATATCTCTGAGTGTCTCTTCGCCTCCGTTGGCCAGCAGAAGCCCCAGCCGGGTGCGGCGTAACATCAGGTCGTCCAGGTGAACGACCGCTTCGCGTTGCATCGCCCATCGAACCTGCGCAAGGCAGGTGCTTGTTCCCGGGATACTGGTGCGCTCCTGTTGTGGTGCGTCATTGATCAATTCGACGGCATCGTCGCCGTAGCGGCCCAGCAGCCGGTTTCCCCTTTCCACTTCACCGGGCAAAACGTCCGCCCCGGAAAATTCCGGTCGGCGAAAAATTTCATTGTCTGAAGGTTCTGGCCTGGCTGGCAGAAACGGCTTTGCCCTGGAGATCACGTCCAGTGCCATGGTGTGGAATGTCGTCAGCTTGCCCCCGCTGCAACTGACCAGGCCCGGTTCAACCCACACCTGGTGTTCCCGGCTTGCGCTGGATGGGTCCCGGGACTTGCCTGATGTAATGATCGGCCTGACGCCCGACCAGCTTGAGATCACATCCGATTCGACCGGCGGCCTGCCCGGAAAAAGCTGACCTGCCGCATTCAACAGGTACACCAGTTCATCCCGGGTCATTGAAGCGGCATGGTCCAGGTTTTTGTCATGGAGAATGTCCGTGGTGCCGACCACGGTCCTCCCTTCCCACGGATAAATGAATACCCGCCGGCCATCTTCCGGGTGCAGGATAAAAATGGCGTGTGAGACTGGGAACCGCTCAGCCGAAAGGATCAGGTGACTGCCTCGCTGGGGACGGATCTTCATGCCGGCCAGCGCGGTATTACCCAGGCGGTCGGCCCAGGCGCCGGTTGCATTGATCACAACGTTGCACCGGATTTCCAGTTCCGCGCCGGTTTCCCGGTCTTCCAGCAGAACACCGCTGACCTTTCCCTGGTGTTTGATAAGCCGGTTGGCGCGGGTGTAATTTCTGACGATACCTCCATGCCGGACCGATTCCTGCAATACACGGAGCGTGAGCCGTGCATCGTCCGTCACGGCATCCGTGTAATAGAAGGCGCCGTTCAATTGGCTGGTGTCCAGTTCCCGGAACACCTTTGACAGTTGGTCGTTATCGACGCGGTGGTGATCGCGTGTGCCGGCAAGGAGGTCATACAGCCAGAAAAGAAGACCGGCAGCGAATCCCGGCGGGAACCGTTTTCTGTACAGCGGAAAGTAGTAACCCAGCCTTTCCACCAGGTTGGGCGCCTGCCTGACCAGGTTTTCCCTCTCCTGCAGCGCATGCCGGGTCAGGGAGATATTGCCAGAAGCCAGGTAGCGAATACCGCCATGCACCATTTTGGATGACCGGCTGGACGAGCCCCATGCAAAGTCACGCTGCTCAACCAGTAGCGTTTTGTAACCGTTGCGAACGGCTTCCCGCAGAATTCCGGCGCCGGTGATTCCGCCCCCTATGATCACGGCATCCCAGGTGCCGTCATTGCCGCCTTCCATGTCCTGCCAGACCCGGTCACGGTCGGGGAAAGTATTGAATTTCATCCTGGCCCCCGATTCACTCAAAGGTCAGCACGACTTTACCCCGGGCGCGGCGATTCGAAATGGCTTTGAAGGCATCGGCGAACCGGTTCAAGGGGTATTGTTCTGTGACCCTGGGGTTCAACGTTCCATTTTCCACCATGGCGGAGAGCTCAACGGCGTTCTGCAGCAATTCTTCCGGGTGGTGCTTGCCCCATGTACCCCACCAGACTCCAATGATGCGCGCCTCTTTAAGCAAGGCTATGTTGGCCGGAAAGGCCGGTATATCGCCGCTGGCAAAACCAACGACCAGGTATCGCCCCTGGCGAGCCAGTGATCGGAATGCCTCTTGCGCAAGCGCCCCGCCTACCGGGTCATAAACCACGTCGACGCCCCGGCCGCCCGTCAGCGATTTAACGGCTTCGCGCAGAGATGAGTCAGAATAATTGATGACTTCGTCCGCACCGGCATCTTTTGCAAAAGCCAGTTTTTCCTCACTGCTCGCTGCTGCTATGACTTTTGCACCCATGGCATGGGCCAATTCAACAGCCGTGGTGCCGACGCCGCCCGCAGCGCCCAGCACCAGGACTGTTTCGCCACGCCGTAACGTCGTGGCCTGGCGAAAGGCGTGATACGAAGTGGCATAGGTGATGGTAAACCCGGCCCCCTGCGCAAACGTCATGCATTCCGGCAAGGGCATACAGAACCTTTCGGGTACTGCGCATTTTTCAGCGAATGCTCCGAGGGAAGGGGTGATGATGACCCGGTCACCCGGCTCGAACCGGGAAACGCCGTCGCCTGTGGCCAGGACGACACCCGATGCTTCAGAGCCCGGAATAAAGGGTGGCGGCGTTTTGACCTGGTACTGACCTCCGATCACCAGGAGGTCGGGGAAATTGATGCCTGCCGCCCTGATGTCGACCAGGACTTCACCCTCTGCGGGAACCGGATCATCGACTGTCGTGATTTCGAGATTCTCTGCGGCGCCGTACTCGTTGCAGACCAGTGCTTTCATGGCGCCAGGTCAATACCCGAAGCCGCCGCGCATAGCCGCGCCAGCTTTGCCGATTGCTCGAACCCGGCCTGTGGTTGCCGCATGCCGGATTCATCGTTGATCTTGCTCCAGGATTCCGCGATGCCGTCGGCGTTTAGCCGGTCGCCGGTAAGCGCGATACCGGCGGTTTCAAAACCTTTATAAACGGCAAAACTCCCGCCGCCGGCGGCCAGTACGGTCCGGCTGGGCGCCTGCTCGCTGCACAGGAAAACCACCCCGTGGCTGACCGAATCAGGTGTCAGCAGATCGAAAACAGGTTTGGGCAGCAGGCCTTCAGTCATCGCCGTGCCAGCGACGGGCGCAAGGCAGTTGACATGGATGTTGTACTTCGCGCCCTCGAGATGCAGGGTGTTCATCAGTCCCACCATGGCCATTTTCGCCGCGCCGTAATTGGCCTGGCCGAAGTTACCGTAAAGACCCGAACTGGAGCTGGTAAAAACGATCCGGCCATAGGCCTGTTCACGCATGATCTCCCAAACGGCTTTCGAACAGTTCGCCGAACCCATCAGGTGGACGTCGACGACCCGTCGAAAATCATCCATCGACATTTTCAGAAAAGACTTGTCCCGCAGAATACCGGCGTTATTGACCAGGATGTCCACCCGGCCCCAGGCTTCCATGGCCTGCCGGACCATCGCCTGGACTTCGCTCCAGTCGGAGACATCGGCCCGGTTGGCCAGTGCGCTGCCTCCGTTTGCCTCGATCTCTTTCACGACCTCGTTATCTCCCAGGTCGTTAACCACAACACGGGCGCCCCTTGCTGCCAGGGCGAGCGCGTGGCTTCGACCCAGGCCCCGGCCTGCCCCGGTGACAATTGCGACTTGCCCATCCAGTCTGATATCCATCATAACTCCATATTAAACAATAATATAAATAAACTACTTAACAACGATTATCGAGATTGTTTCGGCAATCATTGCGGGTTTTTCTTCGCCCTCGATGTCCATCGTGACCCGGGATTTGATCATCCAGTGCCCGGGTTTGCGTTCAACGGCTTTCAGCAGTTCCTGTCGCGCCCTTACGCGGCTTCCGACCTTAACCGGTTGCACAAAGCGCAATTTGTCCAGGCCGTAATTGATGCCCATGACGCGGCCTTCCACATCCGGTGAAATTTCAGCGGTTAGGGCCGGCAATAACGAAAGAGTCAAAAAGCCATGCGCAATGGTTGCCCCGAACGGCGTTTCCGCCGCTTTTACCGGGTCCACGTGGATAAACTGGTGGTCATTGGTGGCGTCTGCGAACCCGTCGATACGTTCCTGGGTGATTTCCAGCCAGGATGACGGATTGCTTTCCTGTCCGATCAGCGTCTCGAGCTCTTCTGCTTTTATTGATTGACTCATGTTCCGGTTCCCGAAGTTACTTGATATAAGGGCGCAACTCTTTCCTGGCCACGACCATGCGGTGGACTTCATCCGGGCCGTCCGCCAACCGCAGCGTGCGGGCATTCATGTACATCGTGGCCAGGGGAAAGTCCTGGGAAAGCCCGTAGGCGCCGTGCATCTGGATGGCGTCATCGATCACTTTCAATGCCATGTTGGGAACGACGGTTTTAATCTTGGATATCCACCAGTGGGACTCCTCGACACCCTGGGTATCGATCACCCAGGCGGTTTTCAGCGTCAGCAGGCGCGCCATGTCGATGTTCATCCGGGCGTTGGCGATGACATCGTAATTACCACCCAGCTTGGCCAGCGGACGCCCGAACGCTTTTCGGCTGACGGACCTTCTGCACATGAGTTCCAGGGCTTTTTCCGCCATACCGATGGCGCGCATGCAGTGATGGACGCGGCCGGGGCCGAGCCGCCCCTGGGCGATTTCGAAGCCACGTCCCGGGCCCAGTATGATGTTTTCTTCCGGTACGCGGACGTTGCTGAATTTCATGTGCATGTGGCCGTGTGGCGCGTCGTCCATGCTGAAAACTTTCAGTCCGCGGATGACTTCCACGCAGGGTGTATCCATCGGCACCAGGATTAGTGAATGTTGCTGGTGACGGGCATTGTCCGGATTGGTTCGGGCCATAACGATCAAAATCCTGCAGCGTTCGTCTCCCGCGCCGGAAATATAGGACTTCTCGCCGTTGATGATCCAGTGGCCTTCTTCCAGCACACCGGTGGTCGATATGTTGGTGGCGTCGGAAGAGGCAACGTCCGGCTCCGTCATCGCGTATGCGGAGCGGATGTCACCATTGAGCAAGGGCTCCAGCCATTGCGCCTTCTGCCGCTCGCTGCCGTAACGTTCCAGGACTTCCATGTTGCCCGTGTCGGGCGCGCTGCAGTTGAACGCTTCGGCTGCCAGGTGGGAGCGACCGGTTTCTTCGGCCAGGTAGGCGTATTCCACGGTGGACAGACCGTAGCCCCGGGTGCTGTCGGTCAGCCAGAAATTCCACAGGCCCTGTTCACGTGCTGCAGATTTGATACTGTCGAGTATTTCTTTCTGGCGTTCGGTCAGTTTCCAGCGATCGCCCACACTGACTTCATCCAGGAAATCCTGGTCCACGGGCTCCACGTGATCTTTGATAAACCGGCGCACCGCCTCCACCAGCGGTTGCACCCGTTCTGACATTCCGAGATTCATAAGGTGATCCTTCAATATCCCCGTAACCGGGCGAACCGGTCCAGGTGAAAGTTGCTGTCTCCGTAAAGATTTTCCAGAATTCGGTATCGCTTCAGGAAAAAACCGATGTCAAAGTCATCCGTCATCCCGATTCCGCCGTGCATCTGGATGGCCTCGGCGGTTGCCAGGCGTGCGGTTTCACCGGTTTTTGCCTTCGTGAGGCTGGCCAGTTCGGCCAGGTCATCTTCACCGTCATCGAGTGCGTGCAGGGACTTCAGCACCAGCGATTTACATAATTCTATCTCACCGAACAGCTGCGCCGCACGGTGTTGCAGGGCCTGGAAACTTCCGATCGGGACGCCAAACTGCTTGCGTTGCTTGAGGTACTCAACCGTGCGCTCGAAGGCTTCCTGGGCCAGTCCAAGCATCTCGGCTGCAGCACCGATTCGGGCGACATCCAGTATGCTGTCCAGCGTCCCCTGTGCGGAGTCCTTTTCGCCGAGCAGGTGCTCTTCACCGAGCTGCACTTGCTTGAATTCGACCGTGGCCATGATGTGGGTGTCCAGCACGGCCACCCGGTTTACCGTGACTCCGCTGGTGTTTGCCGGAACCAGGAAAAGGGAAACACCGCCACCCGTCAAGGCACTGACAATCAGTGAGTCGGCTATATGCCCGTCGACAACAGCTGTCTTGGAGCCGTTGATGGCCCAGGCCCCCGTGTCTGCTTCCGCCCGGCAATTCACCCGTAAAGGGTCATGGATCGGCCCTTCATCGCAAGCCAGGGCCAACAGATGTTCACCGGCAGCCACGGCGGGTAAAAGTTTGCTGCGCTGATCGCTGGAACCTGCCAGCAGCAGTGCGGCAACGCCGACCAGCGAACTTGCATGGAGCGGGCTGGCTGTCAGGGTGCGCCCGCACTCTTCGAGTATCAGCCCGATTCCGGTGAAGCCGTAACCCAGGCCGCCATGCTCTTCGGGCACCAGGATTCCGGTCCAGCCCATTTCAGCCATACCGGACCAGAGTTCCCTGGAGAATCCGTCCTCGTTCCCCGTATCCCGCAGTTCCCGTAACTGGCTGACCGGGGCTTGCTCGGAGAGAAAATGCCGGGCGGCATCCCTGAGCATCAATTGTTCGTCGTTCAATACCAGTGCCATCGATCGTCTCCTGCTCAGCCGGGTAGTCCGAGGATATGTTTCGATACGATGTTGAGCTGGATTTCAGAGGTTCCGCCCTCGATCGAGTTACCCTTGCTTCGCAGCCAGGCCCTGGCCAGTCGGCCTTCGTGGCTTTTCTCACCCTCCCAGTGCAGCGCGTCGTTGCCATGGATGGACATCAGCAATTCCTGTCTCCGTTTGTTCAACTCGGTGCCGTAATACTTGAACATGGAAGAAGTAGCGCCCAGGCTGACGCCTGCCTTGACCTCGTCCCGCGCGCGTTCGATGGTCAGTTCCAGGCATCGTTCGTCCATCTCGAATTTCGCTATGTCGGTGCGAAGCATGGCGTTATGAAGCACGCCGTTATCCGTTCCCAGCACATGGGCCGCCGTTCTGCCGACAGGGATCGTACCCGCACTCGACAGACCGGTCGAGGCGATCATTTCCCGCTCATGTGTGAGCAGATACTTGGCCACGGTCCAACCCTGGTTCAGTTCACCGATGACCTGGTTTTTTTCAACGCGAACCTGGTCGAACAGCGTCTCCGTGAATGGCGATTTACCGCTGATCAGTCGAATCGGCCGGGTGGTCACTCCAGGCGCAGCCATGTCGAACATCACGAAACTGATCCCTTCATGTTTTTTGGCTTCAAAATCGGTTCGTACCAGGCAGAACATCCAGTCACCCAGGTCACCGTATGACGTCCAGATCTTGGATCCGCTGAGCGAATAGTGATCGCCCCTGTCTTCGCAACGGGCCGCCAGGCTGGCCAGGTCAGAACCTGCATTGGGCTCGCTGTACCCCTGGGCCCAGCGAATCTCGCCGCGAACAATCGGCGGCAAATGCTGCTGCTTGAGCTCTTCAGTGCCGAACTTGAGCAGCGCCGGGCCAAGCATGGATATACCAAAGCTGATAAGAGGCGGACGGGCATGTATTCGCGCCAACTCCTCTTTCAGCACTTTGACCTCGGCGCGTCCAAGGCCGCCTCCGCCATACTCAATGGGCCAGGCCGGTGCCGTCCAGCCTTTTCCGGCCATGCGCTCAAGCCAGAGCTTCTGGTCCTGGCTCTGAAACGTAAAGTTTCTTCCCCCCCAGCAAATGTCGGCATCCGAACGGTGCGGAGAACGCATGGAATCGGGGCAATTCTGTTCCAGCCAGGTTCGAACTTCCTGTCTGAATTCGTTCGTTTCTGTCACTTCGTTACTCCGGGTAAAAAAAAGCCGCGGCTGTTCAACCGCGGCTGTTCTTCATATCGCTGTGTGCGGGAAATCAGTCACCGCTTTCCATCGAGAGGTCTTTCTGGTGCTCCCAGATCTGGTAGTTGGAACCGCTTGTAGAGCTGGCGAATGTTTTCATCAGTTCCGCCGCCCCGTCTTCGCCCAGGTGCTCGGCCAGGAAACGCGAAAAGCTGTCTGCTTCACGGTCCAGGCCTGCGAAATTCTTGTACGGAATGACGATTCCTTCTACCGGTGCACCGCCGATCGTGGAAGTCCAGATCCACGAATGATCTTCAGTGGCCCATCCCTGGTTCAGCGCGATTTGCAAAAGCTTGTCGCGTGCAGCCCTGAAATCTGCCCCGTGGCCGGGTTTTACATGGAATTCGGTCACGGCATACAGAGTGGCGCCATCAGCGCTGTCTGCCCAGTGTGAATTGTTCCAGTGCATGGTTTCAAAATAGTGTGCATAGTGGTCCACATGAGGTGCAACATGCTTATCGAAATGTTCTCCGACTTTTTCGTTGTTTTTACCCCATTCCCGGTAACTGTCCAGGTCGGCCCAGTTGAAACAGCAATACCGTACACCTGCGCGGTTCAGTTCTTCTCCGAGCAACGGTGTGTAAGTCTGCCAGTCGCGAGGGTCGCCGTTTTCGGAGCGAAATTTCATGTGCTCGGCCAGCGCCTTGTTGAATTCAGGCCCGTGGCCTGGCTTGATGGTCATCATCCACATTTCCGCCAGCGGTGGTGTCGTTTCCTGGGCCGCGGCAATGCCGGGCAGGAAGACAAACAGTGCTGCCAGAACGGTCAGAATTGTGGAAGCAGATCTTTTGATCATCAGGAATCCCTCGTCATGAATGGCAAACTAATTTAACACAACGATTGAGCCATTGTGTAGAATGCAGCCCTTCAATTTCTCCGGATTTATTCGAAGTGGAAACCAATCTTCAGACCAATTTGATAGAAGACCTCCTGCGCCGTTCCGAAGCGCTTAGGGGGTACCTTTGACTACGCCCATAAGCGCGACCGGCTGGAAGAAGTAAGCCGGGAACTGGAAAATCCCGATATCTGGAACGAACCGGACAAGGCTCAGGAACTTGGCCGGGAACGTTCCCGCCTGGAAGGCGTCGTGGCCACGCTGGATGA
>JARFQZ010000055.1 GCA_029287515.1 Lysobacterales bacterium | reverse complement strand
AAGAGTACAGATCACGAATCGAGCAGTTGGCGCTTGAACACAGAAAATGGCTGGATCAATTGGCTCAGACAAATCCATATGGTGTGTTGATTACAGAAGGGGGCTGGGCCGGCAATGGCACGGTGATAAATCTGGCCATTGCGAATTACTACCTGCACAGGGCATTTCCTCAGATCATCGGCAAGGAAGACGTATTCAGAGGAATCCACTACATTCTGGGCAACCATCCCGGTTCGAACCTGTCATTCGTCTCGGCCGTAGGAAGCCGGTCGAAGAAAGTCGCCTATGGCATGAATCGCGCGGATTTTTCATTTATAGCGGGTGGAATCGTTCCAGGCGTATTGATGCTCAAGCCCGACTTTCCCGAAAACAAGGAGGATTGGCCGTTCCTGTGGGGCGAAAACGAATATGTCATTAACGTGGGAGCCAGTTATCTGTTCCTGGCAAATGCGGTCATATCGATTGCAAAGGATCTGAATTGATCCCCTGGAAATGAACTTGCAGGCGAGAACACTTTAAAGCACAGAGTGAAGTGAAGGGACCTGCCGGATCACTGTTCTTCAAAATAGTAAAACCCCACTCCAGCTGTGATCAGGTTCTCACCGTACGAAGCACTCTCCCAGGGCTCGATGCCAGCTTCGGTTTCCTGTTTGTAGCTTTCAAGTAACGATCGCATCGACTCTCTGAACGCTTCCCTGTTTTCGGGCCTCAACCGGAAGGTCCATCTCTGACGCTGGAAGAATTTCTCCTCCTGAGTCGATTCCATATTGTGCTCGATGGTCGAAATGAGATTGGAGATGGCAGACAAGGCGGCATTGACCATATTGGGTTCGTCGTCTGACAGGTAAGGCGAAAACTCGTCAACAACGAGTTCGAGAGTCCGGCTCTTCTTGTCCTGTTTCACACTCCTGGTGTTCACCAATCGTTCAATAATCGACTGAGTTGTGATGCCCCGACCCGATATCGTCGCCTTTACCATTTTCTCAAATTCACCCTTTTCAGAGCCGTAACTCATTACAGCAGGATTCTCCGATTGTGACATACCTACCCGGCTGGCCCACGCCTCGACGATGGCGCTTTCGGGAGTCAGTTCAGACAGGAATTGCTGCCTGTACTGTGGCGCGTCCGTTTCCAATCGTTTTCTGACTTGCACCAGGGTGCGCGTGTCCAGGCCGGTGACCAGGGCAAGACGTGTCATCGGGACATTCTTTCCGGGATTTTCTGCGCGCAGGTTTATCTCGGCCTCTTCCACGTAGATATAGCGGATCATTTCCTGCAGCCTTACCAGCGAAATCCTCCCGACCAGAAAGCGGATCAGTTTTCTGAACACATTCTCCACTGCCCGGGTAAGTATGGCTGCTTCCTGGTATCGCTGATTTTGTTCAGCCGGCATCGAGAGCTCCTTTTCACTGCCAAACCATCACAAAAGGACTGACCCGGGCCATTCCGGGCCCGGGCCACCCCACCGCCAAACCGTTCTGTCCGCGCGGGCCGGGCCGCTAACTTCCCCTGTATGAACTCCCGGCCACCAGATTGGTTCTGTTGCGGTTCCTGGCGCCCCCTTGCATTGACAATAATGTCAAATATTGACATTTATGTCAATTATTGATTGCGAAAAATCTGCTTGAACAGCTGTAGGAAAATCCACAGAAAAGCAATAGGAAGGAGGCCTGTCTGCAGGATGAACACGACGCTCAATTGAATGAGGTGTTCGATGACATCGGATGTTCGATCGGCTACGTATTCTACTTTTTGCTGAAAATCCAGCGACTTGAGCGTACTATCGTACATTCTTTCGAGCGATTCGAACATACCGGGATCGGCATCATCCAGGTTGGGTGGCGCCTCGGTTGCGCTGAGGTCCTTGATTTCTGTACCTGCGGATTCAATCACCTGCGTGCTTTCTTCGAAGCGGGTTTCCAGGAACACACGATAAAGCCCTTCATTCGCAATCATGGCAACCGGGACCGCAAAACGGATGAAAGCGACGATGATGAAAATCCGGAAAACCATTTTCTCCGTGTGGCCGGAAGGGTCCTCGCCGGTGAATGACCGCCTCAGCCTGATCCACAGCCACAGCAAAGCCAGCGCCCCCAGCAGAACTTTGATTCCCCACCACTGACCGACATCGAGCAGCACCTGTTGCACACCCAGAGATATGGTCGCCCCGAGCATCACCCAGGAAAACCGTTCAACCAGGTCATTGATTGGGTCCAGCACCTGGCCGGGTGTCAGGGTGACGCCCACGCCCGCGGGCTGCAGGGCCAGCTCGGTTCCCTGCACGGCAGAGATCACGCCGTTCAGGGTTCTGGCCAGCGCAAAAGTGATCAGGGCACGCTGGAACAGCGCGTTATACTGAGTCTCCGCCAAGCGATCGACCGGGGTTAGCGCAGAGAGTACAACGGTGACCGATACCAGCAGGATCAGAAACCATCGAGTCACTGCGGGCCTGCCGGGGTTCGTCTTGGCGGGGTTGTTCATGCGAACAGTCTGCCTGCCTTTAACCGGCTACGCCAGCAACATGATGACCACGCCGACACTGGTCAGCAGGAGGCCCGCCACCTTTCGATAACCGATCGACTCGCCGAGCATCAACCAAGCCAGGAAGACGATCCAGGCGTTCGCAGTTTCGTTCAGCACCGAGGCTTCGGAAGCCGGGATCAACTTGTACCCCGCAAGCCACATCATCATCGATACATATGCCCCGAGAATGCTTGCGGGAATAATGAACCTCCAGGGCAGGGGCTGCCGAAATCTCTGCAGGACAATTCCTGTCCGGGCTCTCAGTAGTGTGTAGATAACCATCCCAAACAAGCCACCGGCCAGGCGCAGCGTCGTGGTCGCCATGAACGGCCTGGTCTCCAGTATCTCCTTGACCATCACCACACCCACTGCCATCAGAAACACGCCGCCCACGCCGTAGAAAACACCTTTTCCCAGGTGCGCCGCATCGACCTCCCTGCGGTTCTGCCGCCATGTAACGAGCAGGATGCCGCACATGACCAGTGCGAAACCCGCCAATTGCCACCCCTGCAGCGATTCACCGAGAAACAGAATAGACAACAGGATTACGAACGGGCTGAGCAAGCTGGCCACGATGCCTGTCCTGCTGGCGCCCATCAGGCTTAGCGCACGCAGGTACCAGGTATCAGCAACCGCGATTCCCAGGAACCCTGAAACGACCGCTATGCCGGCCTCCTCCAGGGAATACTCCGGAACCTGCAATCCTTCGACAATAAGCAGCGTTGGTACGATCAGCGCGAAACCCACCAGGTTCTTGAACAGGTTCAGTTCGAAAGGCGGCAGGGCGTCGCCTGAACGTCGAAAAAGGATGACCGCAAACGCCCAGCATAAAGCGCTGGCTAACGCAAAAAACTCACCCCATCCGATGGACATCGATCGAGATCAGTGAGGCTCTTCCAGTACCGTTGCTGAGAGAAGTTTTACCGGCGCCAAGGGAACGTCCGAAGCATCGAGGCCCTCGCTGTACCCGGTATCGACAGTTGAAATGGCCTCGACCACGTCCTGCCCCGAGATGACCTGTCCGAAGACTGCATAGCCCCAGCTTTTGGGATTGGGGTCGAGTGAAGCATTGGCAGCCACGTTGAAGTAGAACTGGTTGGTGGCTGAATGCGGATCGTCGAAACGCGCCATTGCAATGGTCATCGGCATATTTTTCAGGCCGTTGCCCGATTCGTTGATGATGGGTGCATACAACTCCCGTTCCTCAAGGGCTTCGGTATACCCGCCGCCCTGCACCACGAATCCGGGCATGACACGGTGGAAAATGGTGTTGTCATACTTTTTGTCCAGCACGTAACGCAGGAAATTATTGGACGAAACAGGCGCCCGCAGGCGGTCCAGTTCAACAACGATGTCGCCCATGCTGGTCTCCAGCCTCACGCTCGGAAACATATTTTCGGGAATGACCTCTTCCGGGAAACACTCAGGCTTCTGGGCCAGGCAAGTGGCTGTGAATCCAGCCAGGAAAAGGACGAACAGAACCGCTTTCGACAATAACCGCATGGGATCACCCTATCTCAGGAATCAAGTACGAGGGGGCTATGATATCTGTTTATGACCTAATCCTCATCAGCGGTCGATGATGAATGCCGTGGTCCGGCAAAGGGCATGCCATCTGCCATTAGTCACGTTAGGCTGTATACTTGCATCGGAATAAAAACGGAGAAGCGTTATGCGCCACTTGATCATTGCACTCGTGTTACTGGCACCGCTCACGGCACAGGCGGAAGAGGTCGATACCACGTCCGATAATGGGCCGCTGTTCATGAAAGACCTGGTAGGCGACAGGGAATTCTTCGCGCCCTGGGGCGTCGGGCTCGATTTTTTCACGATGGACCAGGACTATGACCTGAAAGACCTGTACCTCAATGTTCCAGACCTTGGGGGCGAAATCGACATCGACCCGTCACAGGTGGCAGTGACCAACAAGGTTCAACATTTTGATGTGAAGCTCGATGCCTGGATTACTCCGTTTTTGAATGTGTTTGGCCTGGTGGGAAGAGTCGATGCTGATACGGTGGTTGACCTCGGCAGTGTTGTCGTCCCGGGCCTCGGATCATTGCCTGCGTTTCCGGTGACTTATGACGGTACGGTTTGGGGACTGGGCGCCAACCTGGTCTACGGCACCGAGAACTGGTTTGGCGCAGTGAACGCCACCTGGACCAAGGCCAACCTGAGTGGTGACTACGATTCATCGGTCAAGACCTGGACGATTCAGCCACGCGTGGGCCTGATACGAAACCAGTGGACGGTGTGGGTAGGCGGAATGTGGCTGGATACCCAGGAGTCACATAAAGGAGAATTCAATCTCCAGCTGCCCGGCATCCCTCCCATTCCGCTCGAATTCGATGTGGATCTCGAAACTGCGGACAGGTGGAACTACGCTGCGGGCATCGGCTACATTTTCAGCCCCAAGGCGACGATCCGTTTCGAATACGGTTTCGGCGATCGCACCCATACCCTGTTCAATTTCACCTACAGGTTCTGATTGAAACTCCGTGGGCTGTCATTCGCACTATTGATTTTGGCCCTGCAAGCGGTGCCACGGCACTGTGACGCCTATGAAACCGATCAGCTCACCAACCGGCTGAACCCGATCGCCGATTCCACCGCCGTGCTGGATGAACAGGTCAACCTGTCCATCGCCGAAGCCGTGGCGGACTGGAAAGGCCGCCGCAACGACTGGAAGGTGGTCACCGCTATCTACAACGATATCGGCGGACGTCACTGGGTGGACAAGATCGAGCGCTGGGCGATGAAATCGGACGACGTAGAGCGGTTGCAACCCTCGCGTTACGATTCCATCTACCGGGGCCACCCTTTGTGGGCGACCCGGGTGGCGGCACTGTTCGGCGTTGGGCCGACCATCAAGGTGAACAACCAGTTGATTGGCTCAGACAAGCTGGGACACTTCCTGTCACAGGGCCGGAAATTCTATCGGCGCTACCTGAAATACCTGGACGAAGCCAAGGCAGCTGAGCACTCCGCGTATACCGAGCGCGCCCTGTTTGGCCAGAGCACCACCGGGGTGTATTCAAACGCCGACCTGGTGGCCAATTACGAGGGCTTTCGTTTTTACCGCAGCCTGTTCGAGGATGACGTCATTCCCGGCAAAGTCGCCATACTTCACTGGACAGGTGAGGACTGGGAGATACAGCGTGAATTTACCTGGGCGGATCACGTGAACGAATACTGGGATGAAGCGCTCAACGTCAATCATTTCGACAACCTGCTCTACCCTCACATGAAGGAACGCATGGAACAGTTCTGTCCGGATTATTTCCAGGCGCCGGATGCCTGGAGCATTAAAAACGAGGCGATGCTGAAGGAGCGCTACAAGGACCTGCAACTGAGAGAAACTTCGGAGCTGAGGCTCAGCAATCTATGTGTCACACCCGTTGAAGGCGACAGTTATACGACTACTGTTCCGGCCGGACAGGCGAACTGAATCTCAGTTCATCCGATTGCCTGTTTTTGCCAGGGCATATTTCACTACTCCATGCTCCGACCCAGGTCCGGCAAAGGTCAGGCCGTTTTTCTCCATGACCCTGATCGATTGCTTCAGATGCGGCAGGGTTTCCGCGGTCACCTCGACCACATTCTGGTGGCTGAATGCCCATACGATCAGGCGCGCAACGGCTTCCGTTGCATACCCCTGCACCCGAAACTGCTCCAATACTGAATAAGAGATTTCCACGGAACCTTCCGGCCCGGGCGTGCCCTTGAAATCACAAATGCCCAGCAATCGGGGCGGGATGTCTTTCCTCGACAGCAGGTACCAGATCGACCAGCCATGGTTTGCAGGGTCTTCCAGCTGCTCAATGACGGTCTTCATCACTGCACTGCCGTACAGCGGCGGTGGCCAGTTCTCAGGTACCCTGGCATTAATCGCTTTTGAAAAAGCTTCCCGACCCGCCAGGTCAGAGGCGACCAAGGCCGGCGTTGCTGCGACGAGTGTCATCCTTCGGGATTCGATCACTCTCAGGGGGTGTCGTGGCCGCCTGGTCATGCCGGAACCACTTCAAGACCGTAACCTTCCTCGAGGCTCCGCCAGCAGGCGGTTAACTGCTCGCGGTCGCCCGCAGGCCAGACTTTGTGTAATGAGCGTTGCAGCCGCTTCAGGTTCGACCTGAATGCCCGCGAATCTTTTTTGCGTATCCGTGCCCTGTCGAAGTCAATCAGGTGGACTTCACCAGCGCCGTCAACCAGGATGTTGCGGGCGTTGAGGTCTGCGTGGATCACGCCATGATCATGGAATCGCCGGATACACTCACCCGTAGCCCGCCACAAAGCAGGATCGTTCCGCCGCTCCGCAATCAGGTCCGCCAGCGGGCCGGCGTCCCGGACCATCCGCATAAGTATCCAGCCCCGGTAAAGCACACCGTCGCGAGCACACATCGCTGCCAGCGGACCGGGCACCGGTAACCCTGCCCCTGACAATCTCTCGAGCATCGAGTATTCCATCACGGGCCTGGATTTTTCAAATCCTGAAAAAACATAACGGTCCCGGCTGACTTTAGCGGCCTTGCCGCCACGCAAATACTGCCTCAGGACGGCGGAACCAAAGGGTGTATCCAGTAACAAAACGCTTCCTCTCCCGGCAGCTTCACCAGTCACGGCGCCACGTTCAGACCAGTAGGCGTCGCTGAACAAGAACGGGCCGGGATACTGAATTGCATCAGCATCGTATACTATGAGCAGGGAATCCTGTTTGTGGGCAAGGGTTTTCACTCGAAGCTATTGTGCGGATGCCCCGTGACAAGGTCAATCAGATGCCAGCAGATCGAGAGATGAAAAGCTTATGCATCCTGAGGCTTTCAGCCCTGGGGGACGCCACGCACGTGGTCCCTGTGATCCGGACACTGCAGGAACACTCACCCGAGACGAAGATAACCTGGATCATTGGCAAACTGGAACACAAACTGCTGGGCGCCCTGGAAGGCGTCGAGTTCATCGTTTTCGACAAAAGGGGTGGATTACCGGCTGTTGGCGAGTTGAGAAAAGCGCTGCGCGACCGCCGCTTCGACGGATTGTTTCATATGCAGGTTGCGGCGCGGGCCAATTTCCTGAGCAAGCTGATCAGGGCTCCGCTGCGCCTGGGTTGGGACAAGGCCAGGTCCCGGGATATGCACTATCACTTCACACGCCAGAAAGTGGCGGCCGTCCCGTTTCAGCACCAGGTGCAGGCGTTCCTGGAATTTCCGCGGGCCATCGGCATCGAGGTTGAAACACCCCAATGGGATCTGCCCATCGCGCCTGAAGCACATGAATGGGTTGCCGGACAAATCCCGGACGAAGCCCCCGTATTAATGATCAGCCCCTGCTCCAGTCACGAACGCCGCAACTGGCGCAACGAATACTACGCCAGGGTTGCGGATCATGCAGCCAGTGAAATGGGGATGCAGGTGGTATTGGTTGGCGGACCGGGCGAGCTGGAAACACGCGCCGGCGCCGAGATTGAAAGCTCTATGAAAACCGCCTGCATCAACCTGATCGGCAAGGATACGCTGGAACAATCCAAGGCTTTACTGGACCGCGCCGACCTGGTGATTTCACCCGATTCCGGGCCGGCGCACATTGCCTCCGCCCTCGGTACGCCCGTGATCGGCCTGTATGCCGCCACGTGGTCAAAACGCTCCGGACCTTATAACAGTCTCTACCTGTGCGTGGACCGCTTCAAAGCGGCCGCGCGGCAATTCCGCAAATGCGAAGCCGAGGAGTTGCGCTGGGGCTCCAGGATCGAGGAACCAGGCGTCATGGACCTGATCCAGCCCGAAGACGTCATCCGCCAGATGCACACCTGGGAAGGATTGCAGGCCTGATCCCTCACGCGACGTTCCGCACCTTGTTTGCCGGTCGCGAACGCCTGAGGACTTCAAACCCCCGGACCAGGTCCGCCAGCAGGTCTTCGATGTGTTCGATACCGACGGAAAGTCTCAGTAACCGGGGTGAAATGCCTGCTGCTTTCTGATCCTGTTCAGGCATGGCCGCGTGTGTCATCGACGCCGGGTGTGCTACCAGGCTTTCAACGCCGCCCAGCGACTCCGCCAGGGTGAACAGGTTCAGAGCCGACAGGAACTGTCTGATCTCCGCATCGTTTGCATCGATTTCGAAACTGATCATTGCACCGAAACTCTCCTGCTGACGCCTGGCCAGTTCGTGACCCGGATGGCTTCCAAGACCGGGAAAGTAAACGCTACTGACCAGCGCCTCACCTTCCAGAAAGTCTGCGACCGCCGCCGCATTCTTCTCGTGCTGGCGATAACGAACGTTCAACGTCCGCAATCCACGCAGGGTCTGGAAGCTGTCGAAGGGTGAGCCGGTGACACCGAGACAGTTTGCCCACCAGACCAGTTCCTCGACCAATGCCTCGTCTTTGGCCAGCACGGCTCCGCCAACCACGTCGGAATGCCCGTTGATGTACTTGGTGGTCGAGTGAAGCACTATATCGGCGCCCAGGCTGAAGGGACGCTGACCGGCAGGTGAGAGGAACGTATTGTCTACTACGACCAGTGCACCGGCGTCGTGGGCCGCGCTTGCGATCGCCTCTATATCGGTGATTCGCAACAAAGGATTACTGGGTGTTTCGATCCAGACAATACGCGGCTGCAGTTCAGCGATCTGCTTCACCGATGCTTCCGTTTCCCAGAGAGGCAACCACTCCAGCTCGAACTGGCCCTTGTTTGCCGCGGCGGTAAACAGCCGGTGGCAACCGCCGTAACAGTCATGAGGGGCAACAATCAATTCACCCGGATTGACCAGTTGCGTCACCAGGTGAACCGCCGACATTCCGGATGCTGTGATCACACCCCCTGCCCCGCCTTCCAAAGCCGCGAGCGCTGCCGCCAACTGATCCCGGGTGGGATTGCCGGAGCGGGTGTAGTCGTATTCACGCTTTTCTCCGAAGCCTTCAAAGGAGAAATTGGAGCTCATGTACAGGGGAGGAATGACCGCGCCGTGCGCCTCATCAGTGTCCACTGCATAACGCGCAGCCAGTGTGTCCTGGTGAACTGTATCGGAAATCTTGCTCATGCCGTTGTACCTTTGCTGTTCCGGTTGCCAAAAGTCTCAATCGGAAACCCCGCAAAGCAGGCTGAGCATGACCAGGTCCATCAGGGTTGCTGCCTGGTCACTCATT
>JARFQZ010000051.1 GCA_029287515.1 Lysobacterales bacterium | reverse complement strand
GGAAAAACCTGGCTCAGCGAACGCATGGTCGGCCGGATTCCGGCCCTCAGGGTACGCAGCGATGTCGAGCGTAAACGTCTGCCGGTAAACGAGGTCAGTGCCGGGAAGATTGGTGCCGGTCTCTACCACCCCGAGGCCAGGGACCAGGTCTACAGCGTTCTGGAATGGCACTGCGCTACGGGTTTGAAAGCGGGGTTCAACATGATTGCCGACGCCACCTTTCTGCTCGCCCGGCACCGCGCACCGTTTTACGAAATGGCGCGGCGCACCGGGGCCGAGCTGACGATCGTGGATTGTGGCGCGGACATCGAGACGCTCAGGGAGCGCATCCGCCGGCGCGAGGCTACTGCGGCGGATGAGTCCGATGCCGGGCTGAGCGTGCTCGAGCATCAGCTCTCACAGCACGACGAATTCGATGAAGATGAATTGCAGTCCGTAGTCCGTGTTCCGGTAGGTGAGAGCGCCGATGCGGCACTTGCAATGATCCTCAGTGCTCTCCCCCGGCATTGGCCAGCTCCTCCCTGAGGACTTTCAGCCCGGTTCGCATGATCAGGCTGACGATGATGAGCGTTGCGACAAGCGCCGCGATACTGATCAGCAGCTCGTTGTCCTGCAGCTGAATCTCGCCCGCGACGATAGCGTTCACGCTGCCGGCCGTGGTGCCCAGGTAGACGAAAAGGAAAATGGGCAAAGCCATGCCAAGATTGGTGCCCAGCATGTATTTGCCGAAGCTGACGCTGGTGAGGCCAAGGGAGTAGTTCAGCGCCGGAAAAGGCAGCACCATCACGAGGCGGGTCAAAAGCACCACCAGGAATCCCTTCCGCTCAATGGCCCGATCCATGGCGATAAAGGTCCCGTTGTTTTTCAACTTGCGCTCGACCCAGGGCCGGGCAACGGTGCGGCCGATCCAGAACGCCAGTGCCGATGCAAAGATTCCGGCAATCCAGAAGACGAAAAAGCCTTTCACCAGGCCGAACAGGAAGCCAGCGAGCATCATCAGCGGTGAGGACGGCAGCAGCAGCACTATGCCCAGCACGGTAACAGCACCGACCGCGTAAGCCGCAGATTTCGGATTCGTGTCGGCCCATTCCTGAACACGCAGCAAAATCTGCTCCAGTGGCAGGAACAGGGCTAAAAGTACCAGTGACGATAGCAGCAGGAGCGTCAGAATTTTACGTTTGTGCTTCACGGCTACTGGACCGGTTCTGGATAAAAATACGGATCATCACTCAGCATATCGCGGATTTGTGACAGCAGTCGCTTCTGTCTCGTTCGGATCGCTGCAGACAGCTGCTCGTTAAGCGCTGCCCCTTCAAGCTCATCGAGCAGGCTCAACTGCACCACGGTATCGTGCCATTTCCCAAGAACGGTTTGCAGTTTCTTGCAGCTCTCGATCAATGCCAGGGACTCACCGGGCAGGGCATCCGCCAGGTAACGCACATCCTTTACCGCGATCCTGAATTTGTGCCAGGAGCGGTCGTCACCGATCGACAGTGCGCGGCCCAGGGTCGCCCTTGCCTTCGTGAGGGCCAACTCGAGGCTGATGGCCTGCACGGTTTCATTGGGCGAGATATCGCCGCTACGAGTGAGCAATTGCCTCCACTCCCGGAGGTGGCGCTGCCAGTGCGCGGACCGCAGAACTTCGAAGACGGCCTCGTGGCTGGATGACAGCCGTTCCCGGGTCATTTGGCTGAAACGTTCGAATTCGTCGGGCGCGAGTTCCCGCGATGCCCATTGCATGAAGACATCCCAGTCACGGGCCTGGTTGGTGACTGTCGCGAATCCGCCCCAGACCTTGCGGTATCGCCGGGCCCTTGTGTTGTCCATCTGCTTCAGGATGCTGCGTATCCGGCGGATGCTGACCCGGAAAGTATGCAGGTCGACCGGCTGATAGTTCTTCAGCAATTCGAGTGCGGTCTTTTCGATGGTGTCGCTCAGTTCAAGTAGCTGGACGTGCATAAGCCTGCCCGGACTGTCTATTCAGGCCCCAGATTACCGCAGCCCGGCGGTCTTGACACAGAACATGGCATAAAATCGCGCAGTACCCGACAATAAGTCTGGTAATAGCCAATACGAGGTGACCGGCGTGCACGCGATTCATGCGAAGAAAGTCTGGCTGATTCTGCTGGTCCTGGTTGCCCTCATCCTGTGGGCGCGGGCAGCCAGCGGCGAAGATCCGGTTGAAACCACGGAGAGCCGGCCCGATCGTCCGGCTCTTTTGCTCGACGTGCAAGGCCCTATCGGTCCCGCCACGCGTGATTTCATTGTCCGCTCCATAGAAAAGGCCGACAGCCGCGGCGCTGATTTAGTCATCATCCGATTGGATACGCCTGGAGGTCTCGATTTATCCACGCGCGACATCATCAAGGCCATTCTGAATTCACCGGTTCCTGTTGCAACTTACGTGGCGCCTTCGGGTGCGCGGGCCGCCAGCGCCGGCACCTATATCCTGCTGGCCAGTCACATTGCTGCGATGAGCCCGGCGACCAATGTCGGAGCAGCAACGCCGGTGTCGATGATGGGGGGTTCTCCCGAACCGGAAGAAAAATCTCCTTTTGATCTCGGGCCTGATGCGGGCTCGGAAGAAGATGAGAAAGATGAGGGAGCTACGGAGGAAGAACAGAAACCGGATGCCGGCAAAGCAGGCGGCAACGCGATGGAGAAAAAGGTCATCAACGATTCGGTCGCCTATATTCGCGGCCTGGCCAACTTGCGCGGGCGCAATGCCGACTGGGCTGAACTCGCGGT
>JARFQZ010000353.1 GCA_029287515.1 Lysobacterales bacterium | reverse complement strand
TTGTTTACCCTACCCCGGCGGCCAACCCATCTGCCTGCCCCCCAGCAGATGAAGGTGGATGTGATACACCGCCTGGCCACCATGTTGATTGCAATTCATCACCACGCGGTACCCATTCTCGGCAATGCCTTCTTTGGCGGCGATCTCGGCCGCAGCCAGGAATAGCTTTCCTATCATTTCTGCATGGCCTGCTTCCAGGTCGTTTATCGTTTTAATGTGCTCTTTGGGGATAATCAGTATGTGGACTGGCGCCTTTGGGCTGATATCACGAAACGCCAGAATTTCATCGGTTTCATATACGATGTCCGCGGGAATTTCGCGGTTTATGATTTTCAAAAACAAGTCGTCCGCCATGCTTTTCTCCTCCGGTGTGACGCAATCAGTATGAGACAAAATTCGATCGATTCGCAAGAATCGGGTGGCTTTGAATTGCCCTGTGTCTAAAATGGCCACATGGAAAGAAATAAACAGTACCAATTAATCGCTGAAACGATCAGATTCGTCGCCGATAATCAGCCTTCGCAGCCCAGTCTTGATCAGATTTCTGCCGAAATGGGTGTAAGCCCACACCACCTGCAACGTACTTTTCAATCCTGGGCTGGGGTCAGTCCCAAGCAGTTCCTGAAGTATCTGACGCGCCAGGCGGCGCTGGAGCGACTTGAGAATGGAAATTCTGTACTGGAATCTGCGCTGGAATCCGGATTATCAGGTCCCGGGCGATTGCACGACCTGATGGTTTCCACGGAGGCTCTGACCCCGGGTGAAATCAGAAAACAAGGTGCAGGCGTTCGGTTTTCATATGGATTTGGTGTGACGCCATTTGGGAGCGCATTGATTTCCTGGACCTCAAGGGGCATCAACTTTCTGGGTTTTTGTGACGAAGTTGGACCAGGGAAATGCCTCACATTGCTGACTTCACAGTGGTCCCGGGCAGATTTTCAGGAGCAACCTGCCGTCGCGCAATCCTGGTTGGATACGGTGTTCGAGAACCACGACCGTACTCCCATCAAGCTCTGGTTGCGTGGCAGCCCATTTCAACTGAAAGTATGGCAGGCATTGCTGGCAATTCCTGACGGCATGCATGCAACCTACGGTCAACTTGCCAGGCTTATCGGACACCCCGGCGCCGCGCGAACCGTGGGAAGCGCCATAGGTAGCAATCCAGTGGCCTGGATCATCCCCTGTCACCGGGTCATCCGGAAAGTAGGAGAAATGGGCGGTTACCGTTGGGGCGAACTGACTAAAAAAACGCTGATCGGTTACGAAGCCGCTTCAGCCGGTACCCAGATCGATGAGAATTCCGTCAGGCACTTCGCCGCCGGACATTAAATTGATGATTCTTTGGGCCACGGGCTCCGTATCGGGCTGCGTAGCCGGGTTTTCCGAGTGATACGCCCTGGACCGCAGGGCAGACCGCATGGGTCCGGGATTGATTCCCAGCACCTGCACACCAGAGGAACTGTTTTCAGCGGCCAATTGGCTTGTCAGCGCTCGCAGCGAGTGTTTCGCCACTCCATAAGCTCCCCAGAACGCGCCTTCGACCCGGGCCAGGTCCTCCAGCATGAAATACAGGCGCCCTGCCCCGGACTCGCGAAGTAACGGCAATGCCAGCGCACTTAACAGCCACGCCGAATTGAGATTGACCTGCATGTGCATCAGCCATTCCGACGGATCGAACTGTTCCAGCGGAGTAAGCCCTTCGAACCGGGCTGCGCAGTGAATCAGTGCATCCAGACCGCCAAAACCATTGGCGACGGCTTTTAACATTTCCTGGTAATCTTCGGGTCCCGCGCCGGCCAGATCAAGGGGATAGAGCGCCGGATCCGCAAAGCCCGCTTCCTTGATACGGTCGTATGCAGCCTCCAGACCTTTCCGGTCACAATCCAGCATCACGACGTTGTATCCCTTTCCCGCGGCCTGAAAAGACAGGGCGCCCCCTAATGCTCCGGCTGCTCCTGTTACAATAACGGTCAGTCCATCCAATGCCGACTCCTGGTGCATAGCTTATGGGTGCCGCGGCAGTTTAACGGTTTTGACAGTCGAGTTAAAAGAATGCCTATTTATGAATATCAGGTAACCGGTGACCAGAATTGCGAATACTGCAGCGACGGATTCGAATTACTGAGAAAGATCAGCGAGCCAAATCTCACCCAATGCCCCAAGTGCGGGGCCCCGGTGGAACGTAAAATATCGGCTCCGAACCTTGGAGGCAGCGGCCCGTCGCTGGACACCGCAAATATCGAAAAACATGGCTTCACCCAGTACAAGAAATCGGGCAAGGGCGTCTACGAGAAAACTGCGGGTAAAGGCCCAGATGTCATCAGCGGAGATTAATCCCGCTCAACATTCCAGGCGTCGAGCACACTTCCAGGCCACAAACAGGTCAGAAACCCGGATACGTTCAAATTCTGTGATATATCTGTTCAGGGGAATCCCTTTCAGGGCATTGATTTTTCTTGTATAAATCCCATTAATGGCGAAATAATTGCGCAAAGGCTTCAAAGCCCGGTGCTTTTCAGTAACCCTGTCGGCGGATGGCGCCCACGACTCGCTCTCTTCAATGAGTTCGGACAAAAGCGTGGAGACTTCCGGCGAACCCGGATGGTTGACCAGGGCGTCCCTGCCGATGCCGTGGCGTGCAAACATATTCAGGGGAATCCACCAATAAGCCCCCTGCTCCGGGCTTTTTACACTTTCCCTGATCAGTTGCAACAAGCCTCCACGGGCCAGCAAACCGGGGCTGACCTGCACTGAATCCACACTTAAACCGCATGTGGTCATCTCCAGGTCGAACTGGGGCCGCTGGGTATTGATGCATATAGCTTTAAGCCCTGATATATCAGAAGGAGCCCCGGCTTCCAGCCTGGATGCAGCGCTTTCGAGAAGAGAGTGTACAAGCACCTGGTCCAATCGCTCCGCTGTCCCCGTGCGCCGAAACTCCTTTAAAACGGGATGATGACTGTTCTGCAGATTTTTATCCGTGCATTCAATGCTCCACCAGTCGAGTTTGCTGCGTGCAAGGTCTTCGTCCGATGAAACACTGCATATTTGCTCGACAATGGAAAACAGTGCGTAAAGAGGTAAGAGTTTTGCGGCGTCTTCCCTGGCGGCGAATACCTGGGAAATCCTGAATGCGTGGTGGGTCCGGGCCACTTGCTCCCAGCAGAAAAGCCGGTCGTTACTGCCTCCGCCCTGTGAAATGTTCATTCAACTAACCGGCGAAGGCTTCGCCTTTACAAAATCCAGCAGGTCGGAAGGGTGGTGTATTTGCAGGTTTGACTCGACCCGGGATTCCTGCAACTCATTCGACCCATATCCATAATGAACCGCTGCAGTGTGTGTTCCGGCCGCCCTGCCCGCTTCGATGTCGCGGATGTCATCCCCTACAAACAAAGATTCACCCGGGTCAGTTTCCAATGCCCGACAGGCATGTAATACCGGCGCTGGGTGCGGTTTGCTCTGCGCCAGTGTGTCACCGCAAACGACACAGCCGATGGCCTCCGCCAGGTCTGCGGCTTCGATGATGGGATAGGTCAGCGATTCGATCTTATTGGTGACTACACCCCACGGTATTGCCGCCTCGGCAAGGTAATCAAGCAGTTCCGGGATGCCTTCATACAACCTTGATTCACGGTAACTGTTCTCGGCATAGTGCTCCAGGAACAAGAGCCTCCATGCTTCGAGCTGATCAGGGCCGGTTTCAGGCATCCCGGCTCTGAGCAATCCCAGGGCGCCTTTGGAGGCAAACGGGCTCATATCACTGACCGGCAATGGGGCCATCCCTTCATGCTGCCGAACCCAGTTGAGCGAAGCCACCAGGTCCGGTGCCGAATCCAGGAGGGTGCCGTCCAGGTCGAAAAGCAATGCTTTATAGCGCTTCATAGTGCCGGTTTCGATGCATGGACCAGGTAGTTCACCTGGACATTCCCACCCAGCATTACGCTTCGGGTCAACGGGTTGTAATGCAAACCTGCAATATCCTCGACCACCAGGCCGCCGGCGCGTGCCCAGGCGCTAAGTTCGGACGGCC
>JARFQZ010000350.1 GCA_029287515.1 Lysobacterales bacterium | reverse complement strand
CTCTGGTGGATGTGCAAGGCGCTGCCGGGCTCGTGCTCCATCGGCTTGGCCATGAATGTGGCGTAGATGCCGTGCCGCAGGGCCGTTTCGCGCATGGTGCGCTTGAACACGAATACCTGGTCCGCCAGGTTGAGCGCATCGCCATGCAGGAAATTGATTTCCATCTGCGCCAGGCCGGATTCATGGATCAGCGTGTCCACCTCCAGTCCCTGCGCCTCGCAGAAATCGTACATTTCCTCGACGATGGGCTCGAATTCGTTGACCGCGTCGATACTGTAAGACTGCCGGCCGGCCTCGCGCCGCCCGGAGCGGCCGATGGGGGGTTCAAGTTCACCGTCCGGATCGACATTTTTCTGGATCAGGTAATACTCCACCTCCGGCGCCACCACCGGTTTCCACCCTTCTGCCTCGTACAGGGCCAGCACCCGTTTCAATACATTACGGGACGCCAGTGGGTGCAATTCTCCTTCCCGCGTGTAACAGTCATGAATGATCTGCCCCGTCGGGTCCGAGGCCCACGGAACCAGCCGCATGGTATCCGGATCGGGTTGCAGCATCATGTCGCGGTCCGTCGGGCCCACCAGCTCATCGTGGATGTCGGTGTAATCACCCGTCACGGTCTGCACCAGGATGGACTCCGGCAGCCGGCTGTCTTCCTTGATGAACTTGTCGGCCGGAATGAACTTGCCGCGCGCATTACCGGTCATGTCCGGGACCAGGCACTCGACCTCGGTTATCCGGTTTTCCTGCAGCCAGTCCCTGATTCGATCCATTGGCATAAATCACCTGGTTATTGTGTTTGAAGTGCCGATTTTACATAGGTTTTGGGTATCATGGCCAAATGGAGAAAGCACAGCGCACCGTAACCTTCGACGGCGCACCCGCGCCGGGCGTGATCAATTTTGGTGTCGGGCAGCCGTCCGCAGACCTGTTGCCGGTCGACCTGGTGCAGGCAGCCAGCGCGCATTTTCTCGCGTGCGCAGTACCCATCGAGCTGAATTACGGCGAACGCCAGGGCGATGTTCGCTTCAGGGCTGTGCTGGCCGAATTCCTGTCTTTGAATTATGCACACCCGGTCGGCCCGGAAGATTTGTTCGTTTCAGCAGGCAATTCACAGGCGCTGGATTTTCTCTGTGGCCAGCTGGCCCGAGAGGGCGACACCGTGTTCATCGAAGAGCCCACTTATTTCCTGGCTCACCAGATATTCGCGGACCATGGATTGAAAATGGTCGGCATTCCGGTGGATGAAGACGGAATGCGGACGGATGTGTTGATGAAACAACTTGGGCAGCACAATCCGGTCATGGTTTACACCATCCCCAGTTTCCACAACCCCGGAGGGCAGACACTGAGTCACGAACGGCGGAAACTGCTGGCCGGGCTCAGCCGAGAACACGATTTCCTGGTGGTTGCAGACGAGGTATACCAGCTGCTGCACTATTTCAAAGAACCGCCGCCGGCGCTCGGAACCATGACCGAATCGGGCAATATCCTTTCGCTGGGATCCTTCTCAAAAATCATGGCGCCCGGGCTTCGGCTGGGCTGGATCCAGACTTCCGGTGACCTGATGGAACGCCTGCTGGGCACCGGTGTGGTCAACAGCGGCGGCTCCTTTAACCATTTCACTTCCCACGTGGTGCGCCATGCCATCGAAATGGGCCTGCAGCAGGAGTTGCTGGAAAAACTCCGGGCCGCGTACCGGCGTCGGGTCGAGGCAATGGACGAGGCGTTACACGAACATCTCGATGGCCTGGCACACTGGAAGCGCCCGGATGGCGGTTACTTTTTCTGGCTGGAACTGGAAGCCGGCACCGACGCCAGTGCCTTGCGCAAGTTGGCCGCGGACTACCGCACCGGTTTCCAAGCCGGGGAGGTTTTTTCCTGCAACCACGGCCTGAAAAACCGTCTCAGGCTGAGCTTTGCCCACTATGGCGAAGACGACATCCGCGAAGGCATCGCCCGCCTCGGAAGGCTATTGAAAGAAAACCCTATGATTAGCGCATAGCCGCAGCCATCTCGTTATTGGTAAACGTCGGGCACGAAATTCCTGACGGCAGTATCCGCTCCAGCGTATAGGATTGCGCTGTAAAGCCCATGTCCATCATCGCCTGGTTGGGTGTGAACGAGAAGCTGCCGGAAGTGCAGGTCGGGAACGTGAACGTTCCGGTGCCCCAAGCCACGCCGGTATCCGCGCCACTGGGGTCACCCCATTCACCGCCCTGAGGGACGTAGACCGTCACGTTGGCCGTGGTTCCGTCGGCGGAATCGAGCGCCGCAACCAGCCAGGTCTGTTCGCCATCCGGGCCGTAGGTGTAGAAGGAGGCGTACAGGAAGCGGTTGCGATCGACCTCGAGCAGGAATCCTTCGCCGTCTTTGCTCTCGTTCCACCAGGTACCGGTCAGGCCTGGATCGAGCCCGAAGTCTTCGAGGCCCTTGTTTTCATCATGGAAATCCTTGGCGAAAAGGGCCAGTTCTTCCAGTGAAGCCGTTTCGTGGCAGCGCTGGCAGGCGAAATCCATCGTGACCGCGGCCTTGCCGTTGTCGTCCAGTTTTACGAACGAACCATCCTCGGTGAACATGTTCGCATCCGGATCGGTGTCAATGTAAAAAATATGCGTCTTCAGATCGCCCTGGTGCGGACCCAATGCCTGTGCGGACTTGGTGGCGTAAGGCATGTGACAGTCTTCGCAAGTCACACCATAGTCGTACATGGACGTCTTGGAATAGGATTCCAGCTTGTTGCTGTGGCAGCTAACGCCGCACTGTGCAGTTTCCTTGATGGAAAATTCAGCCTCTTTGTGCGGATCGTGGCACATCACACAATCGCGTGACCCATGAGGGCCAGCCAGGTGCTCGTTGTACTGTTCGTGGTGACGGATGAAGCCGCCACTGGCGGGAATGGTTTCCGGATCACCGCGAACGTGGCAGGTACCGCAAAATTCGGCGGAGCGGTCGATTTCCATCGATTCGAAGCCCGGGCCATGGCACTGCTCGCACTGGATGCCGCCAGCGAAAAACCGGCCGTGGAGCCCGGGCAAGCCATCCTGGTTACCGCTCAGGTCCTCCGGATTCTCGTTCGGAATCCAGGCCGTCGTATGGCAGGCCCCGCAATCATAGGGCTTGGTGCCATTAGGCTCGTCAGCGTGGTAGTCACTCCATTCATCGGTCAGGTAGTTGTACTGGGTATTTCCACCCTCAAGTGAGCCGTCATTGGTGATGATGTACCCGTCATTATCCATGTAACGCGACTTCCACTTGTAGCCACCGATGACATAGGAAATATCCTCCCAATCAAAACCTTTTGGCAGAGGGATTGGCCGGAACTTTGCTTCCTCACCCTTCATCAGCTTGTACGGGTGGCCGGACGCTTTCCAATCATTGTAGTCGTCTTCGTGGCACTGCTTGCAGAATTCCGGCCCCTCGTAGAATTGATACTGAGCAACGGCCATGG
>JARFQZ010000248.1 GCA_029287515.1 Lysobacterales bacterium | reverse complement strand
CAATTATCTCACCATTTCCCAGGCCGAGCACGGTATTCGGCTCAAAGATTTCTGCCCAAATGCCACCGATGTTGTCCGGGATTTGCAGGAAGCCGGCTTCGAAGCATTCCTGGTTGGCGGAAGCGTCAGGGACCTGTTGCTTGGCAAAATTCCGAAGGACTTTGACGTGGCCACGAGCGCCACGCCCGAGGAGGTCCAGGAAGTCTTTCCGCGTTGCCGCCTGATCGGGCGCCGGTTTCGCCTGGCGCATGTCCGCAAGGGAGGCGCATTGATCGAAGTGGCCACTTTCAGGGGATCGGCCGACAAGGGCGGCGACCACGAAAAGAGTAACGGCCGGATTCTTCGGGATAATGTGTTCGGGTCCGTAGAGGAAGATGCCATTCGCCGTGATTTCACCATCAACGCGCTGTTTCTCGATCCGGTCAGCGGTGAAATTCGTGATTATGTCGGGGGCTATGAAGATCTCGCCAAACGCCGGCTCCGACTGATCGGAGACCCCGCAGTACGTTACCGGGAAGACCCGGTTCGCCTGCTGCGCGCGGCCCGGTTTGAAGCCAAGCTCGGAGTCAGACCCGACGAAGAAACCGAAGCGCCGATACGCGCCATGGCCCACTTGCTCAAGGACGTGCCGCCGGCCCGCCTGTTCGAGGAAGTCTGCAAACTGTTTCTGACCGGGCACGGCGTACGCAGCATGGAGGCCCTGCAGCGGTTTGGTTTGAGCAGGATCCTGTTTCCGGGCGTCAAAAAAGGTTCGGGTCGCGGAAAAATCCAGATCGGCACGGTGTTGAGAAAAACCCTGGAGAACACCGACGACCGCGTTCGTTCCGGCAAGCCGGTGACCCCTGCATTTCTGTTCGCCGCCCTGTTGTGGCAGCCCGTATCCGACCGGACCCGGGATTTGGTCGAAGAAGGCGAAACGGAATACAACGCGATGATGAGGGCTTCAGAGGAAGTGATCGTAGGGCAGGGGCAAAGCACCTCGATTCCCCGGCGTTTCAGTGCCGTTACCCGGCAGATCTGGATCATGCAGATCCGTTTCAACCGGACCCGTGGAAAACGGTGGAAACGCCTGCTCCATGAACAAAGGTTCCGCGCAGCGTATGATTTCCTTTTGTTGAGAGCAGAAGAGGATCCGTCCCTCAAGCCCTTGTGTGAATTCTGGACGAAAGCACAGGAAGGGATGGATTTCTCGAGAAACTCGTACAAGAGCAAAGCGGATCGCAAACAAAGTCCGCGACGGCGTTACCGGCGCCGGGCGCCCACCAGTTAGAGGCAGTTATGAGCAGGAACAAAGCGCTGACCATTGACCATCTTCTGGCAATGAAGCGGGACGGCGAAAAAATCGCAATGCTGACGTGCTATGACGCCACCTTCGCGTCTGCCATGGACCGGGCAGGCGTTGATATTATCCTGGTCGGTGATTCACTGGGGATGGTCGTGCAGGGCGAATCATCAACCGTCGGTGTCCAGGTCGACGACATTGCCTACCACACCGAATGCGTGGCGCAAGGGCTGGAACGAACGTTTCTGCTGGCCGACATGCCGTTTGGCAGCTTTCACAGCGAGTCGGTGGCGATGGAAAACGCGGTCGAATTACTCAGCGCGGGCGGTGCGATGGTCAAGCTGGAAGGCGCCGGCCCGATGATCGATATTGTCCATTACCTCACCAGCCGTGGTGTTCCGGTATGCGCCCACCTGGGACTGACGCCGCAAAGCGTCAATCAGCTGGGCGGCTTCAAGGTCCAGGCCCGGGACGAAACCGGGGCGAAACAGCTGATCGCGGATGCGCAGGCCATGCAGCAGGCCGGCGCGCAGATGCTGGTTGTCGAGTGCATTCCGGCCACGCTGGGCCGGGAAGTGTCCGAAACGGTTGATATTCCGGTCATCGGCATCGGCGCCGGGGTTGATTGTGACGGCCAGGTGCTGGTCATGCATGACATGCTTGGGCTGGGATCATGGGCGCCAAAATTCGTGAAGGATTTCATGCAGGGATCTGGTTCCATCCAGGGCGCCTTCGAAGCCTACGTGCTGGCCGTGCGCGACCGGCAGTTCCCAACGCGGGAGCACGAATACTGAAATGCTGCAGGCCGTTGACCTCGAGCAGATTCGCCGGGTTACGCGGGACTGGCGCCGGCAGGCGCTCACTACAGCGCTGGTGCCGACCATGGGCAACCTGCATGAAGGCCACCTGGCGCTCGTCAGGAAGGCCCGTGAACACGCCGACCGGGTCGTCGCCAGTATCTATGTCAATCCGACGCAATTCGGTGAGGGCGAGGACTACGGCAGTTACCCCAGGACGCCGGACACGGACCGCGTCGCGCTTGAAGCATCGGGCTGTGACCTGTTGTTCGCACCCGGACATGACACGGTGTATCCGCCAGGCATCAAAAACTCCATACGCCTGCTTGCTTCCCCGGATCTCGCTGCACCCCTGGAAGGTGAATGCCGCCCCGGCCACTTTGATGGCGTGTTGACCGTGGTCGCAAGGCTTTTCAACCTGGTGGGCCCGGACGTGGCCGTTTTCGGCGAAAAAGACTTTCAGCAACTGTTACTGATCAGGCGCATGGTGGAAGACCTCTCTTTCGATATCCGGATTGTTTCAGTTCCGACGGTTCGCGAACACAACGGCCTGGCAATGAGTTCCCGCAATCGATTCCTCCGGACAGAAGAAAAAGCGGCGGCTGTTCGACTCAGTACCGTGCTCTCAGACGTCGTCGAGCAGGTCAGGAATGATCCATCGCACTGGGAACAGGCTGAGCAGGATGCTGTAAGCCGACTTGAGTCATGGGGCTTCCGGGTTGATTACGTTGCCGTCCGGCGCTCCGATAACCTGGCGGCACCTTCAAAAGAAGGCGCCCCAATGAGAGTGCTTGCTGCAGTGCGGTGCGGAAAGACGCGGCTTATTGACAACATGAAAATTATCTGAGTTGGCTTTTTGCATCAAGAGTGGTATTATTACCACCAGCCTTGATAGAACTGTACCGGTTTTATCAAGCGCGCAGGGCGCGAAAGACGGGTACATCACTCCAAAAGCCTGCCTCTCCTCCTAACCGGGGAGAGGTTTTTTTTTGGCCTCGCGAAAACTTTCTTTATACAGAAAATTTCTCTTCTGAATCCGGCAGACCGCTTGGTTATGCGGGTTTCAGGGGTAAGCCTTACCGGGTCTGTTCGAGTTTTGAGGCGTGCTGGCAGACGCTTCAGCTTGCTTCCCGGCGGGTTACGAACAGATGCCCCTGGTTGGCGAAGGCGTCATCCCCGCGATGTCTTCAAGAAATTGAGGCCGGGGCGAAATGTTGCAAAAATGCAACAATTCTGAATTCAGCGTTTCTTGATGACCCCCAGTATTCCACGCATGATTTCCCGGCCAAGCGTGGTGCTCATGCTTCGTAAAAAGCTTTTCACCGCGGCTTCGGTGGGCATTTGCCGGGTCTTTCTTCTGCGAGGGGGGTCGGTTAAGCTTCCTCTCTTACCTTTTTAGTTTTTATGGATACACAAATATATGGCAAAGACGCCCTACAATCCTGGCGAGATAGAACCTGAAGTCCAGGAACAATGGGAGCGCGAGGATGCGTTCCGTGCGGACGAAAAAGAAGGCATGGAAAAATTCTATTGCCTGTCGATGTTGCCATACCCCTCGGGCGCGCTGCACATGGGGCATGTCCGCAATTACACCATTGGTGATGTGATCAGCCGCTATCACAGGATGTGCGGCCGGAATGTCCTGCAGCCGATGGGGTGGGACGCTTTCGGACTCCCGGCCGAAAATGCCGCCATCAGGAACAAAACCGCGCCGGCTGCATGGACTTACGCGAATATCGAAAACATGCGTGAAAAGTTCAAGCGGCTGGGCTTCGCTTACGACTGGTCACGCGAAGTCACCACCTGCAAGCCCGAATACTACCGTTGGGAACAGCAGATGTTCACCCGTCTGATGCGCAAGGGGCTGGCCTATCGCAGGGATTCCGAGGTGAACTGGGACCCGGTGGACCAGACCGTGCTGGCGAACGAGCAGGTCGTGGACGGGCGCGGCTGGCGCTCGGGCGCCGTGGTGGAGCGTAAATCCATTCCGCAGTGGTTTCTGAAAATCACCGATTATGCTGAAGAATTGTTGCAGGGGCTGGACGAACTGGATGGCTGGCCCGATGCCGTCAAAACCATGCAGCGAAACTGGATCGGCCGTTCCGATGGCGCCGAATTTGAAATGCCCGTATGCGATGCTTCGGGCAATCCGGACTCCCTGGGTCGCAGTATCAGGGTATTCACCACGCGGCCTGATACCTCGTTTGGCATGACCTATGCCGTTTTGGCTCCGGAGCATCCCCTGGTGGCTGAAATCACCACGGATGAGCAAGCGGACGAGGTTGCCCGGTTTGCAGAACAGGCCGCCAAGGCCACCGAGGAAGACCGCCTTGCCGTTGAAGGCGGCCTGGAGAAGCGCGGTGTTTTCACGGGCGCCTACCTGTTCAACCCATTCACCGAAAAGCCGGTTCCCCTGTACCTCGCAGACTACGTGCTGATGGGCTACGGCACGGGCGCCATCATGGCCGTTCCCGGGCAGGACCAGCGGGACTGGGATTTTGCCATGAGCCACGACCTGCCCATCATCCGCACGGTGGCGCCGCCCGGGGACTGGGAAGGTGAAGCCTATACGGAAGACGGTCCGGCGATTAACAGTGAATGGCTGGATGGCCTTGAAGTGGCGGAAGCAAAAGAGAAAGCGACTTCCTGGCTGGAGGAGAAAGGGCTGGGCGAGCGCAAGGTCAACTACCGCTTGCGTGACTGGGGAGTCAGCCGCCAGCGTTACTGGGGCTGCCCGATTCCCGTCATTTACTGCCCGGACTGCGGCGCTGTTCCGGTGCCCGAAGACCAGTTGCCGGTTGTTCTGCCGGAAGACGTGACGTTCATGGGGGTACAGTCCCCGATCAAGGCCGATCCCGAATGGCGGAAGACCTCCTGCCCGGAATGCGGAAAAGACGCAGAAAGGGAAACCGACACCTTCGATACCTTCATGGAGTCATCGTGGTATTACGCCCGTTACTGTTGCCCTGACGCGGACGCTCAACTCGATGAGCGCGCGAAGTACTGGCTTCCCGTCGATCAGTACATCGGCGGAATCGAGCACGCGATTCTGCACCTGATGTATTTCCGCTTCTATCACAAGCTGATGCGTGATGCGGGCATGGTCGATTCGGATGAACCGGCCACGCGTTTGCTGTGCCAGGGCATGGTGGTAGCCGACACCTATTTCCGGGAGGAAGAAGGCGGGAAAATTCACTGGATCAATGCTTCGGAAATCGAAGTGGACCGCGATGCCAAGGGCAGGCCGGCCTCCGCCAGGCTGATTTCCGACCAGCAGCCGGTTGAGTTCGGCGGCGTGGAAAAGATGTCCAAGTCAAAGAACAACGGGGTGGACCCGGAAGGCCTGATGGACCGCTATGGAGCGGATACCGTTCGGCTGTTTTCCGTATCCGACTCTCCGCCCCACCAATCGCTCGAGTGGTCGGATTCCGGCGTCGAGGGCGCATCCCGGTTCCTGCGCCGTGTGTGGGCGCAAGTGACCAATCACATCGACGCCGGCCCTTGTGCCGAACTGGATGTTGGTGCGCTGGACAGCGAACAAAAAGAGATGCGGCGCCTGTTGCATGACACGATCGCCAAGGTCAGTGACGACATCAGCCGCCGGTACACGTTCAATACCGCGATCGCGGCGATCATGGAGTTGACCAACCACCTGGCGCGCTTCGAATCCAAAAATGAGCAGTCACGGGCGGTGGTGCAGGAAGCCTGGATCAATATCGTCCGCCTGCTCGCCCCGATTACACCGCATATCTGCGAGGTCCTCTGGCAGGCACTGGGCGGAGAGGGGTCGCTGAATGAGGCTTCCTGGCCTGTCGCCGACGAATCCGCCAGGGAGCGCACCCAGGTGACGCTTGTGGTTCAGATCAACGGCAAACTGCGCGCCCGCCTTGAACTGCCACCGGGTGCGGAAAAAGACCAGGCGCTGGAGCAGGCGCTCGCCGTTGATAATGTCCGGCGACACATGGATGGAAAGGAAATTCGCAAAGTCATCCACATCCCCGACCGGTTGCTGAATATCGTGATGGGCTGATATCGATGAGAGCTTTTTCGATCACCGCAATGCTGAGCCTGTCGCTGATTTTCAGTGGCTGTGGCTTCCAGCTGAGAACCGATGCGGATCTGCCGCCTGAAATGGCCAAAACCAAGATGGTCATCGGCGACGAATACAGCGACCTTGCCCGTCGTTTGAGGATCATGCTGGAACAGGGCGGAGTGAAGTTTGTGAGCAGCGAGGAGGCTACCGCGATACTGGAAATTCCGGTCGACCAGGTTGCCACGGACGTGCTGACCATCGGTGACAACGCCCGCGTCAGGGAATACCGGATCAGCCACACGGTGAGATTTCGCCTGACCGATAGTGACGGCCAGGTCCTGCTGGACTGGCAGAACCTGAGGCAGGCGCGCGAAGTCAGTTTCGATGAGCAGAGAATCCTGGCCGGCTCCAGGGAACAGGAATACCTGAAAAAAGAATTGGCGGATACCTTGTCCAGAATGCTCGTTTCGCGCCTGGAAATGGCCCAGGCCGGCCCGGGTTGAAGCCAGATGGGTGTTAACCCGAATCAGCTGCCTGCCCTGTTGGACCAGTCGCTGGCGCCCGCATACCTGCTTGGCGGCAGCGAACCGCTGCTTTTGCAGGAATGCAGGGACCAGGTCATCCAGGCGGCGCAACAACAGGGGTTTGCCGAGCGTAATGTTCACGAAGTGGGCCGTGGATTCGACTGGGGTGAACTGGTCGAAGACAGTGCCGCGCTTTCCCTGTTTTCCAGCCGTAAGATCGTCGACATCCGACTGCCGACGGGACGCCCCGGCAGGGAAGGCGCACAGGTGCTGGTGGAATTTGTCGAATCGGCTGACCCGGACATTCTGCTGGTGGTCTCCTGCGAGAAATGGGACAGCGCGATCAGGAAATCCAAGTGGGCATCCGTCCTGGCCCGCGCGGGTGTGCTGGTTGAAATCTGGCCGGTAAAACCGGGCCAGTTGCCGCAGTGGATCAGGGGCAGAATGAACTCTGCCGGCCTGGACTCCGAACCCGAAGCGGTCGCCATGCTGGCCGATCTTGTCGAGGGAAACCTGCTGGCTGCACAACAGGAAATAGAAAAGCTGGCTCTGCTGAAACCCGGCGAAAAAGTCAGCGCCGAGGACGTTACCCGTGCCGTTGCGAACAGCGCCCGTTTCGATGCATTCCGGTTGGTGGAATGTGCCTTGCTGGGACAGCTGGGGGAATGCCTCAGGGTCGCGTCAGGCCTGCAGCGCACGGGGGTAGCCATCCAGGCCGTCAGTGGCGCGCTTTACCGGGAATTGACCCTGGCCGATACCGTACGGGCGGCTGTTTCCTCCGGCGAAAGCGAATCGGCCGTTTTTGGAAAATTGCGTATTTGGCAATCAAGGCAGGGCCCGATGCGCCAACTGCTGCGGCGCTTGACCGGAGCGGCGCTGGGAGAGTCCTTCCAGGCACTCGCGCTGATCGACCGGCAGAGCAAGGGAAGGGCCGGGGGCGATCCCTGGCAGACGCTGGACCGTTTACTGGTTCAGATATGTCAACCGGGCACTGCCGGGTTCAACTGACGTGAGCACGCCCATCGGTATCTTCGGGGGAACTTTTGACCCGGTGCACTATGGCCACCTGCGAGCTGCGCTGGAGGCGCGGGAACTGCTCGGACTCGAAGACTTTCGCCTGTTGCCTGCCGGAACCCCTCCTCATCGCGAGGGGACGATGGCTTCCTCGCAAGACCGGCTGAACATGCTGAAACTGGCGGTTGCCGCCTACCCGGAATTCCGCGTTGACGACAGGGAGGTTCGGCGAGAAGGCCGTTCTTTCATGGCCGACACGCTGGCCGAGATACGGGCCGAAGCAGGCAAAACGCCGGTTCTGCTGATCATCGGACAGGATGCGGCCAATGAACTGGACAGTTGGCATGACTGGAAGTCGCTCTTCGGCCTGGCGCACATGGTCATCATGCGTCGCCCGGGAGCCCGGCCAGCCTGGAAGGGCGAGTTGCGGGAGCGGATGGAAAACGGTCTCGTGCAAAAGGCAGGACATCTGCGCAACACCCCATCCGGATCGGTGCTTCCCTTGCAGATCACCCAGCTTGCCATTTCCTCCACGGATATCCGTGAACGGATGCGTGCAGGCCTTTCTGCCCGGTTCCTGATGCCTGATTCTGTCATCGACTACATCGATCAACACCAGCTTTACTTTGCGGGTCAGGTCAGGAAAGGATAAAATCCGCTTATTGCAACCCAGGTGATTTCATTTGACCAAGAAAACCGCGGACGACACACTTACGTCGGATCAACTCAGGGATCTGGTGATCTCTACCCTCGAAGACCTCAAAGCCATCGATATACAGCAGATTAACGTCGCGGGACAGAATCCGTTGACGGACCTGTTCGTTGTCGCCTCGGGTAATTCCAGCCGACATGTGAAATCAATGGCCGAAAAACTGGTCATGAATGCCAAGGCCGCCGGTTGTCAGCCGCTGGGTATAGAGGGAGAAAGAGAAGCTGAATGGGTCCTGGTAGATCTCAATGATGTTATCGTCCATTTGATGCTCCCGCAGTCCAGGGCATTTTACAATCTCGAGAAATTGTGGGAAGCGTCCAGCCAACAACGCAGCAGTGCGGGCCAGTCGGCCTGAATTCCAAATTTTTGTCGTGCAACTGACCGTCGCCGCTGTTGGCCAGCGAATGCCGGGCTGGGTGCAAACGGCATGGCAGGAATACGCCAGGCGGTTTCCACGCGGCCTGGCCCTGGAATTGAAAGAGGTCCCGCTTTCAAAACGTTCGAAAAATTCCGATACGGAGGCGCTTCGCCAAAGCGAAGGAACTGCACTGCTCGGCGCGGTTCCGCGGGGCCACCGGGTGATTGCCCTGGACGGGCGCGGCAAGCAGTGGTCAACCATGGAGCTTGCACAGCGCCTCGAGAACTGGATGCGTGAGGAACACGGCGTATGCTTTTTAATCGGGGGCCCGGACGGCCTGCCGGTGACCTGCCGTGAACAGGCCCGGGACATATGGTCCCTGGGGAAACTGACGTTACCTCATCCCCTGGTCAGGGCCATCGTGGCGGAACAGTTGTACCGGGCATGGACGATCACGCAGAACCATCCTTACCATCGAAGCTGAGTGTTTTGATGAGTTCCCGTTCCAACCGCAAACCCGTGCTTGTCCTGGCCTCGGCATCGCCTCGCAGGCGGGAATTGCTGACGCAAATAGGCGTGTCGTTCGAGGCAATTGTCGCCGGTATCGAAGAAGTGCCCCAACCAGGCGAGAGCCCCGCTGATTTCGTGTTGCGGATGGCCCGTGAAAAAGCACTGGAAGTGCTCGGCACCGGTGATCACGAGATTCCGGTACTGGGTTCTGATACCGCCGTCATCCTGGGCAACGAAATCCTGGGTAAACCGAACGACAGGGGCGAAGCGATGTCTATGCTGAACAGGCTCTCGGGACGAACCCATGAAGTCTACTCAGCCGTGGCGGTTGCGGTGACACCCGGCGAGATTCACGAGGCGCTCAACATTACCAGGGTTACGTTTGCGGAGCTGGACCAGGACTGGATCGAGGCATATTGCGACACCGGCGATCCGATGGACAAGGCGGGTGCTTATGGCGTCCAGGGGAAGGCTGCGGAAAAAATCTCCAGGATAGAGGGAAGTTTTTATGGCGTCATGGGTCTTCCGCTGTTCGAGACCGCGCAATTACTGAAACGCGCCAAAGTGCTATTCTAAGTGGAGTTTTGAAATGGCAATTCGCCCGTGAGCGAAGAAATTCTCATTAATTCGACACCCTCGGAAACCAGGGTGGCGCTGGTCGAGAATGGCATGTTGCAGGAGGTCTGGCTGGAGAGAGCCAGCCACACCGGCTATATCGGCAACATCTACAAGGGCCAGGTTTCAAGGGTTTTACCGGGGCTTCAGGCGGCTTTC
>JARFQZ010000200.1 GCA_029287515.1 Lysobacterales bacterium | reverse complement strand
CCGTGAATGTCGGCGACGCCATCGGGTTCGCGGCTCATACCCTCGAAGTAGGGCGGATTGCGGATGTAAGTGGAATCATCGCTCCAGCCGAAACGCTGTCCGACCGGGGACTCCAGACTGGTCCACCGATTCTCGCCTTTGAACACATCGTGGTAGACCCGGGTGAACTCCTCGCGGTTCACGCTGCTGGCAACCACGTCGGCGATTTCCTTCTGACTCGGCCAGATATCCTTGAGGAACACGTCGTTGCCGGCGCTGTCCTGGCCGACAGGGTCGTTGTAGAGATCGATATCCATGCTGCCGGCGATGGCATAGGCAACCACCAGCGGCGGCGAGGCGAGGTAGTTCATGCGCACCTCGGCGTGCACGCGGCCTTCGAAGGTGCGGTTGCCCGACAACACCGAGCAGACCGACAGGTTGCCCGCGGCTATGGCCTTGGAAACCGGCTCGGGCAGGGGACCCGAGTTGCCGATACAGGTGGCGCAGCCGTAACCGATGACGTGAAACCCGAGCTGCTCCAGGTCGTCCATCAACCCGGCCGCATTCAGGTATTCGGTCACCACCTGGGACCCGGGGGCCAGCGAGGTCTTCACCCAGGGTTTGACCTTGAGACCTTTCTCCACCGCCTTGCGCGCCACCAGGCCGGCGCCCAGCATCACCGACGGATTGGACGTGTTGGTGCAGGAGGTGATGGATGCAATCACTACGGCGCCGTCGTCCAGTTCGAACTCCTGGCCGTCGATGCTGCCCTTGGCCGGCTGGCTTTGCAGGGAGCGCTCCGCTTTCAGGGCGGCCAGCGCCTCCTTGAAGCGGGCCCCCGATTCACTCAACGGCACGCGATCCTGGGGTCGTTTCGGCCCGGCCAGACTCGGCACCACCGTGTTCATATCCAGCTCCAGCACGCTGCTGTATTCAGCCTCGGGCTGGTCAGGGGTCCGGAACATGCCCTGGTCCCTGGCGTAGGCCTCGACCAGCGCGACCTGCTGGTCGCTGCGCCCCGACAGGCGCAGGTAGTTCAGTGTCTCATCGTCGATGGGAAAAATGCCGCAGGTGGCACCGTATTCGGGCGCCATGTTGGCGATGGTCGCACGGTCAGCCAGCGGTAACCCTTGCAGGCCGTCGCCGAAAAACTCGACGAACTTGCCGACCACACCCAACTTGCGGAGCATTTCAACAATGGTCAGGACCAGGTCCGTGGCAGTGGTGCCTTCCGGCAATTCGCCCGTCAGTTTGAAACCGACCACTTGTGGAATGAGCATGGTTATGGCCTGGCCAAGCATGGCGGCTTCGGCCTCGATGCCACCCACACCCCAGCCAAGGACCCCGATGCCATTGATCATGGTCGTGTGGGAATCGGTGCCCACGACGGTATCGGGGTAGGCCAGTCCGTCCGAGCCGAATACCACGCGGGCCAGGTGCTCCAGGTTGACCTGGTGCACGATACCGGTATTCGGCGGCACCACGCGGAAATTGCTGAAGGCAGACTGGCCCCAGCGCAGGAAGCTGTAGCGCTCGTTGTTGCGCTGGAATTCGATCTGGTTGTTCAGATCGAGCGAATTGGCCTTGCCGAAACTGTCCACTTGCACCGAATGGTCGATAACGAGTTCAGCCGGGGACAACGGGTTGATCTGGTTTGCACTGCCACCCAGCGAGGTCATCGCATCGCGCATTGCCGCCAGGTCTACCACCGCGGGCACACCGGTAAAGTCCTGCAGAACTACCCTGGAGGGTGTGAACGCAATCTCGGTGCTCGGCTCAGCCCTGGGGTCCCAGTTGCACAGCGCTTCGATGTCGCTGCGCGTGACATCGACTCCGTCTTCGTGACGCAACAGGTTCTCCAGCAGGATTTTCAGGCTGAAGGGAAGCCGGGAGATATCATGCTGTTGAGAAAGTTTTTCGAGGCTGTAGTAGCGGTAGTCCTGGCCATTGACTGACAGGCTGGAGGCGGTTGAGAAGGAATCTCCCATGCTGTTCTCCGTTATTCGACTGAGTGATAAGTGGACTGGGAATTATCGCCGAAAACAGGACTTGTTCACAGTTATAATCACTATCCATCTCAGTTATGACGAAAATTCAAGCCCATGGGGTTTAAACCCGCCGGTGGCTCAGCTCATCAACAACGATTCGGCTTCACGGATTATTTTTTTGCGGCCGAACATCAATTCAAAGCGGCCGCCGCCAAGCTGGTTCCAGAGGGTTGCGGACCGCAAACCCGCCATCAACAGCGTTCTGACCCAGTCGACCGTTCGCTCGCTCTTGAGGTATTGGGGCCTGCCGCTGACGATGATGCGGGGTGTTAATTTGCTGACAGTGTCGGTATACAACTTCGAAATTTCGTGCGCCTGCAGGTCCTCGCGCTCGTGTTGCTCGAGTTCAATGCCCTGCGACGCAATATCCGCGAGCCGGCTGCCCACTGTTTCCTGGAACTTTCTGCTCTTGCGGAACTTCTTTTCAATCTGCAGGAGGCTCACAGCATAGCGAAGGGATTCCGTATAGCGGCTGTCACCCTGCAATACGGCCAGCGTGGTCTCCACGCCCAGTTTCATTCGTGCGATTCCGCCATAGATTTCGGCGATGGAATCGGACTCGAGCTGAAAAAGGCTGTGCAGGCAGGAACTCGCCGCATAGCCCGACCAGGTGCCGTGATTGGCCGCCTGCCTTACCAACTCGGTGGCCTGGAAAATGCCGGCCAGCGCCAGGGTCCTTTCTTTCATCTGTTCATCCTGTCTGAAACGTTTTCCGACCGGGTTGCCGGCGGTGTATCCGCCCAGGAAATGATGCCGCCACCCAGGCAGTTTTGATCATCGTACAAAACTACGGACTGCCCTGCAGTAACCGCTCGCTGTGGTTCAACGAAATGAAGCACCAGTTTGCCGCCCCCGGTTTCTTTAACGACACACGCCTGGTCAGCTTGCCGGTAGCGGACTTTCGCGGTCAAGTTGCTGCCGGGCCCGGGAGCCTTCCCGGACACCCAGCTGAGCTGCTCTGCTTGAAGGGCCGTTGAAAAAAGCCAGGGGTGATCATGGCCCTGTCCGGCATAGAGGATATTGTTTTCCAGGTCTTTGTGCAGCACGTACCAGGGTTCGTCGCTGTAACCCCGAAGCCCACCAATGCCCAGACCCTGGCGTTGCCCCAGTGTGTAGTACTGCAGGCCGGTGTGTTCGCCGATTACCTGCTCATCCGTGGTTCTTATCTCGCCGGGGCAGGGTGGAATGTATTCGCTGAGAAACTCCCTGAAATTGCGTTCACCGATGAAACAGATACCCGTGCTGTCTTTCTTGGCGTGTACGGGCAGGCCTGCATTTTCTGCGACTGCGCGCACTTGCGGCTTCAGCAGTTCGCCCACCGGGAAGAGAGTGCGTGCCAGCTGATCCTGTCCGATCGTGTAGAGGAAATAGCTCTGGTCCTTGTTCGGATCCAGGCCTTTCAACAGCCGGTAAGTGCCGTCCTTGCAATCCGAACGCACATAGTGGCCAGTGGCGATGTAATCGGCGCCCAGGTCTGTCGCATGTTGCAGGAACGTCTTGAACTTGATTTCCCGGTTACAGAGGATGTCCGGGTTGGGCGTGCGCCCCGCCCGGTATTCTGCGAGAAAATCCTCGAAGACATAATCCCAGTACTCGGCGGCGAAATTTCGCCGGTGCAGCGTTATGCCGATGTGGTCGGCGACTTCCTGGGCGTCCGCAGCGTCCTGTGCGGCAGTGCATGCCCCGAACCGGTCGTCTTCCTCCCAGTTTTTCATGAACATGCCGGCGATCGGTAATCCCTTGTCCTGCAACAAAAGGGCGGATACCGCGGAGTCCACGCCGCCGGACATCGCGACCATGATCAATTCCGGATTGACTGGCAAATCTTTCATCTTTTCTTAGATGGGGACAGCATGCGGATTAAAAAGCCTGTGAAAACTTCCTCAGGGCATGGCACTAGGCGAATAAAATAATCTGGGATAGAATCGCGTCATGGGACAGGATTTGGAATCACATAAAGAGCAAGGGCAGGGACTGGCGCTCGAGGAGGCGCGGCCGGAGGTCAAACCGCCGCCCATGTACCGTGTCATCCTGTTGAATGATGATTACACGCCGATGGATTTCGTCATCGAGATCCTGCGTACTTTTTTCGGTATGAGCCACGATCGGGCTACCCAGGTCATGCTGCACGTGCACACGCGGGGCAAGGGCGTCTGTGGTGTCTTCACGTTCGAGATTGCGGAAACAAAAGTTGTACAGGTCAATGAATACTCACGGCAGAGTGAGCACCCTCTGAAGTGCACGATGGAGAAAGCTTGAAACCATCTGCCGGGAAAGCCGGTCTATGTTGTAAGCAGGCTCGTTTCAGAAAGGACGCAAAGAGGTAAGGCGAATGTTCAGCAAGGAACTCGAACTCTCGATCAGCCAGGCATACCAGGAAGCCCGCGAAAAGCGGCATGAATTCCTGACCGTGGAACACATGCTGCTCGCGTTGCTGGACAACGCATCGGCATTGAGCATTCTGAGCGCCTGCGGCGCCGATGTGGCAGCACTTGAGAACGACATCCGGAAAGTACTGGAAGACACGGTCCCGGTGCTCGAGGACGACGACGGGCGGGATACGCAGCCCACCATCGGTTTTCAGCGCGTTCTGCAACGAGCCCTCTACCACGTGCAGTCCGCCGGGAAGGAAGAAGTGCTTGGCGCCAATGTCCTGGTCGCTGTATTCAGCGAAAAGGATTCTTACGCCAGTTACCTGTTGAATCGCTACGACGTCACCCGTCTGGATGTAGTGAATTACATATCACACGGCATCAGCAAACTGGACGATGACGCCGACGAGAATGCCGATGCATCAGTGCTGGATACAGAGGAAGCCGGTCCGGACAAGAATGCCAGTGCACTCGAACAATACACAAGCAACCTGAACCAGCGTGCCCGCGATGACCAGATCGA
>JARFQZ010000123.1 GCA_029287515.1 Lysobacterales bacterium | reverse complement strand
GACGCCATGATCGCGGCATTTGATCGTGACCCGAAACTTGTCGTTGAAGTTCTGGAGTTGGCCGTTCAATTCGGCCACCGGGACCTGCAATTCTTCGACGATCCCATTTTCGACGGCTTCCGTGATCATCCGCATTTCATCTCATTGCGGCAGGAACTGGTCGCGATCCTGGCCTCTGAACGGGAAAAGACATTGCAAATGATCTGCTTCCACAACCCTGTGCCTGAGGACTGGCAGCCGCTGCCAGAGACCTGTGAGGACGTGAATTAACGGCACGGGTTGTGCGTATCGGAAAGGCAGGCGTCAAAGTTGTTCTTGATTGAGACAGGGCCGGCCCATTCGGGATGTGCAGGATCTTCCGCCTGAATGGCGCAAAACCTTGCAATCAACGCATGTGCGGTCTCCAAAAGTCAAGTACCAAATGAGTGTTATCCGATATGGGTCAACCACGTATTGGGCAAATTGCGCTAACGTATTGAGTCAAACAAGTACCAGCGCACAGTGGCCAGTGGCTTGCACGATGAGGAGGTGCAGCATGATCCGGCAGAGGTTCTTGGCCCTTATTTGCCCTCTTGTTTTTATTTTCTCACCTGCGATCGCCGCACAGCAGCGCGATAGCGCGCCGTCGGAGGCCTCCAGTGACGAAGCCGTCATGGAGGAGGTGATTGTAACCGGCACCCGCATCATGCGACGGGATTTCAACACGCCCAGCCCCCTGACAACTGTTAGCGAAGAACTCATCGAATTCACCAGTCAGTCGACGCTTGAGGACACCCTCAACCTGATGCCCCAGGTTTTTCCCGCCTTCGGGCGGGCCTCGAACAATCCCGGCAATGGTACGGCGCAGGTCGATCTGCGCGGCCTGGGTGCCGGACGTTCTCTCGTTCTGCTGAACGGTCGTCGGATGGCGCCTTCGGGCACCGGTAACGCGGTGAACCTCAACAATATTCCACGCTTCCTGATCGAGCGTGTCGAAATCATCACCGGCGGCACCTCCGCCGTCTATGGCTCCGACGCCATCGCAGGGGTGGTCAACTTCATTACCAGGCGCGACTTCACGGGCTTCGGCCTGGAGGCGGGGTACAGCGTCACCGAGCAAGGCGACGCTGAAAGCTTTGATATCAACTTCGCCTGGGGGCATGATTTTTCCAACGGTACCGGCAACATCGCCGTTTATGCCAATTATCTCGACCGCGAACCGCTCTTGGCCGGTGAGCGTGAATTCACGCGCTACCCCTGGTTCGACGACTGGGAGGGCAACCTTGTGCAGGGGGGTAGCTCCAGGGTGCCAGCGGGACTGATAACCTGGCCTCGCGTGGATTTTGGTTCCGGTCCGGAGCAGGTGACCTTCAATCCCGATGGGACGCCGCGGGCATTCGACTGGTCTGAGGACTCGTATAACTACGCGCCGGTGAATTATCTGCAGATCCCGCTGACGCGATACGCTCTGGGCGCACTGGGATACCGCGAGATCGGCGATCAATTCGAGGCCTACTTCGAGGCGAGCTTCATTCGCAACGACTCCGGCCAGAATCTGGCGGCCATACCGGCCAACATTAGTGCGGAGGTCAACCTGGACAATCCGGTGCTGGCGCCGGAAACCCGTCAGCTGTTCAGTGAACACTACGCCTGCGCCGAGAACTTTGCCTGCTTCCGTTTCAGCCGGCGGATGCTCGAGGTGGGAGAGCGGATTGCGAACCTGGAGCAGGATTACGCGCGTCTCGTCGCGGGTGTCCGGGGTGCTTTCGGTGACGGCTGGACCATGGATGCCTGGCTGACCTGGACCAGCAGCGACGCGGTCCGTTACCTGCACAATGACGTTTCGCGATCACGTTATCAGCAAGGTCTGCTGGTCGATCCGCAGACGCGTGAGTGCTACGACCCGTCCGGCGGCTGCGTGCCGGTCAATGCATTCGGCGAGGGGAATATTTCCCAGGAGGCAGCCGATTTCCTCCGGTTCCCTCCCTACGAGAACGTGACCGAACGGACCTTCTGGCTGGCCAGCGGCTACGTCAGCGGCGCGCCTGTCGATACCTGGGCCGGCCCGCTGAACGTGGCCTTCGGCGCGGAGTGGCGTAGCGACGATACCTATTTCCGTTCGGACGAAGCCCTGTTCAGCGGTGATGCTCTGGGTTGGTCCGGATCCGCCCCGGTCGAGGGTGTCGAGCGGATCTGGGAGATCTACGGCGAGGCCCTGGTTCCCCTGCTAGAGGGGAAAAAGGGCGCCGAGCGCCTCGAGCTGGAACTGGGCGCACGCTACACCAAGAGCAATTACTCCGAAGGGTACTGGACCTACAAGGCCGGCTTTGCCTGGGAATTCTTCGAAGGCCTGACCCTGCGGGCAATGCACCAACGCAGCATTCGATCTCCCAACAGCCAGGAACTGTTCGAGGAACAGGGTAAGACCGAGAGTTTTTGGATCAATACCAGTGGACAGGATCCGTGTTCTGCTTCAGCTGACCCGCTGAGCAATGACGTGGCCGATAAATGCCTGATACAGGGGCTGCCCGAGGACCAGATCGGCGTGTTCGAGGCGACACCGTTTTACTCGGTCGATTTCTACTGGGGAGGTAATCCCGATCTGTTGCCCGAGGAAGGCAAGACCTGGACCGCAGGATTCATCTTTGAGCCGGCAGCGTTGTCCAACTGGGTATTCACAGTCGACTATTTCAGGATGCGAGTGACGGATACGATCGGGGACATATTCGCCGACATCATCTGTTTCGATGAGGGCAATTCCGAGAATGTATTTTGTGAAAACCTGGTCCGCGATGAGACCGGCAACGTTGCCGAGATGTGGGAGTTGACCAGCAACCGTGGCCTGCTGGAAACCAGCGGTGTCGACACGCAGATCCAGTACCAGTCCGAGTTGCCAGACTGGCTCGCCATTCCAGGCAGGTATGCCTACCTGAACGTGAACCTGTACTGGACCCACCTGCTGTCGCTGCAAAACCAGGAAAATCCCGTTTCGGAAATCCTGGAATGCTCGGGCCTGTTCGGCTGGCCTTGCGCCAACATCAGCAATCCGGAGGACCGGGTGACCACTCAGTTCAACTACCTGTCCGGCCCCTTCGAGGCGCAGCTGACCTGGCGCTGGATCAGCGGCATGGACAATGCCGCCCCGCTGGGATCCTGGCTGTGGGGCAATCCGGACCCGGACCTCGCCATCCCGGATGTTCCGGACCGGCACTATCTCGACCTCGGTTTCGCCTATACGTTTCGCGAGCGCTACCAGCTTCGTACCGGAGTGAGTAACCTGCTGGATACCGAGCCGGTGATGATGGCGGACCAGGGATGGAACAACAATACAGATGAGAATCTGTACGACGTATTCGGACGCAGCTATTATTTGAGGCTGTCAGCGAAATTCTGACACGCGGCGATGGTGATACGCAGGGATTTAAAACCAAGCATCATCGAAGAGCTGCGGCGTCGCAACGTATTCCGGGTGGCCATTGCCTATCTGGCCGGCGCCTGGCTGCTGACCGAAGTAGCCGGGACACTGTTTCCAATGTTCGGCTTCGGGGACGCTCCAGCTCGAATCGCCGTCATCATCCTGGCCATCGGATTCCCGCTGTTCCTTGTTTTTTCCTGGGTGTTCGAATTCACCCCCGAGGGGTTGAAACTCGAAAGGGACATCGACCGTACGCTGCCGGTTACCCGCAAGAGCGGCAAGCAACTGGACCGCATCATCATCGTGCTGTTGGCACTGGCCCTGGGCTACTTCGCCGTCGACAAGTTCGTGCTGGAGCCGGCGCGGGATGCGGAACTGGTGGAGGAAACCGCGCAACAGGCTCGCTCCGAGGCACTGGTGGAGTCCTATGGCGAAAAATCCATCGCAGTGCTGCCATTCGTCAACCTGAGTGCCGAACCTGAACAGGAATACTTTTCCGACGGAATTTCAGAAGAACTGCTCAACTTACTGGCCAGGATTCCGGAATTGCGGGTGATCTCGCGTTCCTCGGCGTTTTCCTTCAAGGGTAAGGACATAGCCATTCCCGAGGTGGCGCGGCAATTGAATGTGGCCCACGTGCTGGAGGGTTCGGTGCGCAAAGCCGGCGACCGGGTGCGCATCACCGCACAGTTGATCGAAGCACGCTCAGACACCCATCTGTGGTCGGAAAATTTTGACCGCACCCTGGACGACATCTTCGCCGTACAGGAAGAAATTGCCGCGGCGATCGGCGCGGCGTTGAAAATGGAAATGGCGCTCGACTCGGGAGACTCACGGCAGCCCACTGCGAGCAAAGCGGTCAGTAGCGCGGCCTATGACGCCTACCTCCAGGGGCGTGACCTGATCCATCACCGCAATCGCGACGACATTGAGGAAGCGATTCGCCACCTCGAACGCGCCGTACACCAGGACGACGGATTTGCACCGGCCCACGCGCAACTGGCCATATCCACCATGCTGCTGACCTCGTACGTCTCTTCCGACCGGGAACGGGCGCGGCGAACCGCCATCCGGCACCTGAACCGTGCGCAGGCACTGGAGCCTGACCTGGCCGAGGCGCATGCGGGCCGGGCCTTGCTGGCGCAATACGCCAATGATCCGGAGGCTACGATCGCGCACGCCCGGAAAGCCCTGGCAGTGAACCCGAATTACATCGATGCCATGCAATGGTTACGTATCGGACTGAACCGACTTGGCCGCTACGAGGAGGCGCACGCGGTCCTCGAGCAGATGTTGCTGATCGATCCCCTGTCCATCGTCGCCCGCACGAGCCTTGCCTATTGGCTGATTGAGCGCGGGCGGTTCGAAGAGGCCCACGAGATCGCCGAGCAGCTGATCGCCCAAAGCCCTACAGCGGGGAGAAGGATGCACGTCCGGGCGTCATTTTTTGGGGAAGGAGAGCTTGCGCAGGCGCTGTACTGGGCCCTTCAATCACTGCGTGACGGACATTCCCATGCATGGAACATCCTGGCCCTGGTGGGTGAATACGAAGAGGCGCGGCGCATTGCAGCGTCCAGAGTCGCCCACTGGATCGATGCGAACGAAGGTCGCTGGGAGGAGGCCGTCCAGGTATCGCAAAGAGAGGTTCAGCTCTCCCCGGACTCCGTCGCGATGGTTGCGGATGCGGGGGAAATTTTCTACTACGCTGGCCGCCTGGAACAGGCGCGGATGATGTACGAGCGTGCCCTTGACCTGGCTCCTGAGGGCCGTTCGTTCGGGCCCTACTTTACGATGCAGCTGGCCTTCCTTCGCCGCAATGCGGGCGACGAAGAGGGCGCGCAGGCAGCCGCACAGCTTGCCAGAACGGAACATGATGCACGTCGGGCAGCCGGAGAAGTCAGTTCTTACCGGGACATGGAGGAAGCCATGCTTGCTGCATTCGATCATAATCCCGACAGCGCCATCCAGGCATTACAGAAAGCCGTCCGGCACGGTCTGCGATGGCCAATGTTTCTTGATGACCCGGGGTTTGAACATTTGCATGAGGATCAGCGCTTTGTCGCGCTCCGCCAGGAAATTGAAGATCTGCTGAGCATTGAACACGAAAAAATCCTGCAATTGATCTGCTTCAATAACCCGGTGCCAGACGACTGGCAACCGATGCTGGAGACTTGCCAGGGCGTCATGGAGCAGCGGTCGTGAGATGGATCACAAAACTCAGGCGCCGCAACGTTCTGCGCGTCGCCACGGCATACATCGTCACGGCCTGGCCGATCGTCCAGGTGGTGGAGACCATCTTCCCGGCCTTCGGTTTCGGCGATATGGCCATCCGTATTGTCATAATTGCTCTCGCGATTGCCTTCATTCCAGCTCTGGTCCTGTCCTGGGCTTTCGAGATCACGCCCGAGGGTTTGAAACGTGAAGTCGAGGTCGCACGCGAAGAATCGATTACCCGCTTCACCGGCAAGAAGATCGAAAACCGGGGGATAGGGTCGGACCAGCGGAAACCCATGAAAGAGCTGAGGCTTATGTGCCGTATGACATGCTAAATGAGCTTGGATGTCATTTTTTTGAGCCAAAGATGGGCCGGATAACCTTGGTCTTTAGTTATGGCGAAATACTTAAACCGGCCGTCTATGCCGCCATACAGGCAGTTTAAAAACTTAAACCCCTCGGTTTTCAGTTAAATAGTTATATTTAACAGCAAGCTACGCTGGTCCGACCCACCAGGTTTGTGGCCACCAGGTTTGTGGAAAGTGCTTGGGACTGGCTTGCTCAGCCTGGCTGTCTATACTTGTCGCCTACAACGACCAGTCAGGGGCGACGGCTAATGAACGACTCGACAATGGCGGAAGATTCCGCACCCACGGTTTCCACCCGCATTGCCTACTATTGGTTGTTGACACTGTTTTTCGGTGCGCACCGCTTCTACGTGGGCAAATGGCTGACCGGCAGTCTTTATGCTGTTCTGGCACTCGTGGTTCTCCCGGTACTCGCCGGCGGCTGGCCGGATCTATCGCTGTATTACCTTGCTTTCTATGCGCTGCTGCTTATGGTGGATGCAGCACTGATTCCCGGATGGGTAAAGCGGCGCAACGAATGGTTCGCCGAAGATTTCAAGGCTCGCCCAAATCACTACCTGATTCCCGCAACGAGTGACATCGCGCCATGGGCACGCGGGCACAGCAAGAAGGGCAAGCGGCACATACATCGTAATTACCTGGTATTTTGGCTCCTGCCTTTCTTGACCGGCTTTTTTGCGGCCCAACTGCATTCGCTGGAGCTATTTATTATTCCCATTGTCGTCCTGGCAGCCATCGGGCTGATCAGTACACTTGATCGGATACTCGCACATCATCCCGCCGCCCTGGAGATCCCTGGAGTGGGGCCAGCGATAGAGCGCGTGGCGGCCATGCGGAGTTACTTCTGGGAGAACGAGCCCCGGATCGGTAGCGCCATATGGGGTCTGTTTCGCCACTGGAAAGACTTCAGGCCCTATTGGACCCTGGCCCTTGTCGTGGCAGCCACGGTGGTCATCGAGGGCGTTATCGCCTGGGGGGACAACAACCAATACATCGACCCCCTGGACGCGGGGCTGATCACTACAGTCACGGCACTGCTGGCCGGGGTTGTTGTCCTGGTCAACCTGGTGCCCATAACCGCCGTGTCCTTTCACTACAGCTTGTCCGGGAGACGCACGACTCTGCGGTTAATGACGGTGGGCGCCGTTATCGCGACTGTCTTTGGTTACACGATCAGTTCCAAGATTGAAGAGAGGAGTTACGATCCCGCCGCCGGAAAAATTCCCTCGCTCGTTTCGAGTTTGCGACTGGAGGCGCGAATGGAAAACCCAGATTTTCGCAACGACCTGACCAAAAAGATGGACATCTTTTTGTGGTATTTCCATGACCTCGACGAGGACGCCGCCACGGTGAACGCCGACTTCCGCAATCTTCTGCAGGGCCTCTTGCCTAACGATGAAGCTGATGCGTTGGAGTTTATCGACCGAGGCGACTGGGGTGTCGTCGTCTATCATCACCTGGATGGCGCCTGCCACCTGGAGAGCCCGGATGGGTCTGCCGAACAAACCGAGACAAGTCCCGAAATTCTCCCCACATACTCACCGCTTGCCTTCGTGTTCAAGAATACCGAGTACCTGAAATGGGCAAGACTCGATTACATTCGAAACGATCCGCAATACGAAGGCCTCGATCCGATGATCGTGGACCCGCTGGGTGTCATCGATGAAGTCAGCTCTGCGAGTATTTATTACCAGTGGTCTGATGACCTGAGCGAGTGGATTGCCAATCCGGAATGCCAATCCCTGCTCCTTGACTGGCCTGCAGGCAACCACGGGGAAATGGCACCGTAATTAAGCACCCACCTCGTCCCGCCGTCACTTTCTTGGAATCATGTGTGTCGGCCGACCGGTGAGCTTGCGCGCATAGTATTCGATTCGGCTGTAGTCGAGCAGGTCCAGGTCTTCGCCGGCGATATTCTCGTAGCGGCCGTGGTACTTGTGCTTCACCCAGGCATTGATGTCCATGCGCTTGCCGTGC
>JARFQZ010000106.1 GCA_029287515.1 Lysobacterales bacterium | reverse complement strand
GTTACGGGCTGAATAGGCCAACATGACCGGCGCTTCGAAGCCCGGCACCAGGCGCTTGTAGCTGTTGGTGGAAGCATTTGCGAAGGCGTTGATAGCCTTGGCGTGCTTGAAGATTCCGCCGATGTAGTGAAAAGCGGTCTCTGAAAGTCCGCCATAGCCGTCTCCGGTCATCAGGTTATTGCCGTCTTTGGCAATGGACTGATGCACGTGCATGCCTGAACCGTTGTCACCCACCAGAGGCTTGGGCATGAAGGTGGCGGTTTTACCCACGGCATGCGCGGCATTGTGAACCACGTATTTCAGGTTCAGCAACTCGTCGGCCTTCTGGACCAGCGTCGCGAATTTCGTACCGATTTCACACTGGCCTGCCGTGCCCACCTCGTGGTGATGGACTTCGACTTCCATACCCATCTTCTCCATGATCAGGCACATCTCTGAGCGGATGTCATGCAGGGAATCGACCGGAGGAACCGGGAAGTAACCGCCTTTTACGGAAGGACGATGGCCGATGTTTCCGCCTTCGTATTCAGCACCGGTGTTCCAGGCGCCTTCTTCTGAATCCACCCGATATGAGCAACCGTGCATATCGACGTCGTACCGAACGTCGTCAAAAACGAAAAATTCGGGCTCCGGGCCAAAAAACGCGGTGTCAGCGATTCCGCTGGCTTTGAGGTAGGCCTCTGCGCGCTTGGCCAGTTTCCGGGGACAACGGTTATAGCCTTCCATCGTGTTCGGCTCGAGCACGTCACAACGGATGATCAGTGTTTTGTGTTCTGCAAACGGATCTTTCACGGCCGTTGAGGTATCCGGCATCAGGACCATATCGGACTCGTTGATCCCTTTCCAGCCCGAAACGGAAGAACCATCGAACATCTTTCCTTCTTCGAACAGGTCTTCGTCCACTGCGCTGACCGGCAGGCTGACATGCTGTTCCTTGCCCAGTGTGTCGCAGAACCTCAGGTCGACGAACTTGTATTTCTTATCTTCAAGCGTTTTCAGAATTTTTTCGGTACTCATTACATTGCTTCCTATGGTGATGTTCCAAAATGGGTCAGAATATATATGCAGGACTCATGCCAAACCGCACAAGATATGAACCCGTAAGAAGAAAGGATATTAGAACCATTTTAACCACAAAAAGCTGCTGTTTCGACGAGGTTGAGAATTTTTTTATTGCAGATAAATCTGAAACGAAAACCATGATATCACAATCGCACCATATTGGTGCATCATTGCGATAGAGATGGTCTATTTTGGTGCAATCAGTAGATGATCCAGAATAACAGGGCGCCCAGCAGCAACCTGTAGACGACAAACGGCATCAGGCCAATTCGCTGTAACAGGGCAAGGAATGCGGCGATACAGGCCCAGCCGGCAAGCGCGGAAACCCCAACCGCAATAAAGAACTGAAACCATTCGACAGGGGCTTCTCCACCCGCGATTTTCAGTGCACTGTAAAGTCCGGCGGCCGCTACCACCGGAATGGCCAACAGAAAAGAAAACCGGGCCGAGGCCTCCGGAGTAAATCCCAGAAACCGCGCTGCAGTGATGGTGATGCCTGAACGTGACGTGCCGGGTATCAGCGCAAGGGCCTGTGCCAGGCCTACCAGCAGGGCGCTTTTCAGATTGAAGCCTTCAATTTCCCTTCGTTGGGGCCCTTTCAGGTGAGCTATACCCAGCAGCACGCCGAACACTACCGTGCTCCACGCAACAATTCGGATATCCCGCAGGTAAAGTTCGATCCAGCTGTGCGCCAGGCCGCCGACGAGCAGGACGGGAATGCTGGCCAACCCGAGGTACAGGGCGATATTTCGATGCTGCCGGTCTGATGCATTCTCAACGGGCCTGAACCATGCAGCCGCCATCTCCAGCAGGTCTTTGCGAAAATACACGATGACCGCCAGCAGAGTTCCCAGGTGGGTTGCTGTATCCACTACGAGGCCCTGGTCCGGCCATTGAAAAAACAGGCTGCCCAGGATCAGGTGGGCGGAGCTCGAAACGGGCAGATATTCCGTCAGGCCCTGAATCAGGGCCAGCACGACGAGTTGAACCAGGCTCACTGCCCGTCAGCCTGCCCTGTCCAGACGATCCGGTAGATTGCGCCCGCCTGGTCATCCGAAACCAGCAATGATCCGTCCGGCATTTGCAATACGTCATTTGGCCGGCCCCAGTTTTCCTGACCCTGCAGCCATCCGCTGGCGAAAGCCTCGCTGCCTGTCACGCGCCCCGCGGCGTCAAACCGGACCAGCAGAATGTCATAGCCGACTTTCTCGCTGCGGTTCCAGGAACCATGCTGAGCAATGAACAGCTGGTTGCGATACGCCTCCGGGAACATGCCGCCGGTATAAAATGTAAGCCCCAGGGCTGCAACGTGCGCGCCCAGGGTCAACGCCGGTGCCGTGTAGTCAGTACAGGATTTTCCCTGTCCGAAATCCGGATCGGGCGTATCGCCCTGGTGACAGTAGGGATAGCCAAAATGCATACCGGCCTCTGGTGCATGATTGAGCTCGTCTCCGGGCATGTCGTCACCCATCAGGTCCCGCCCGTTGTCGGTGAACCACAGTTCCTTCGTTTCGGGGTGAAATGTCAGCCCCACGCTGTTTCGCACCCCTTCTGCATACACTTCCATGCCGCTGCCATCGGCAAGAATCCGGCGAACCTGGGCGAAACCCGGCTCGTCACATACATTGCATGGCGCACCTACCGGAACATAAAGAAGGTCGTCAGGCCCGAAACGAAGATATTTCCAGCCATGGTGTGTTTTGTCCGGGAACTGGTCTGTAACCACGACAGGCTCGGGCGGCTGGTCCAGCCAGTTCTCTACATCGTCATATCTCAGAATCCGGTCCAGCGCCGCGACGTAGAGCGAACCGAAACGGAACTCCAGGCCGGAGGGCATCTTCAGATCCTTGTCGATCAGGTAAACCCGGTCTGCCACGTGGTCACCATCCCGGTCGACAACCGCGTGGACGAGCCCGGCTTTCCGGGAGCCGGCGAAAACCGTGCCATGATCTCCCAGTGCGAGCTGCCGGGCGTTTTCCACACCCTCGGCGTAGACCCTGATTTCAAAGCCAGGCGGTAGCTTGATGCCGGCCAGTTTTGCCGACAAATCATCTTCAGCAAATACCGGGGTGAAAGCACAAATTGAAAGGAGAGTAAAAAGTGTTGCGACTCGTTTCATGATAACCACCAAACATTCCAGATTACGGTGACAAGACCACAAGAGAAATTCGCCGCAGTATCTCATAGAATACCCAGCTTGAATTGAAGGAATCACTGATGAGAATTTTAGCCGGCCTGGCGTTAATGCTTTTTGCTTCGAGTTTGAGTGCACGGACAGCAGCGGAGTATCTGCCCGCAGATGCCGATCCGGATCCGGCAATCCCCACTCCGGAATCAATCCTGGGCTGGGACGTGGGTGACTGGCACGTCAGCCACGACCAGCTGGTCTACTACATGCAGGCGCTGGCCGCGGCTTCACCAAGGGTTTCGATCAAGGTTACCGGCCGCACGCATGAACAAAGACCACTGCTGCAACTGGCCATCACCAGTGAGAACAACCAGCAGAATCTCGACACATTGCGACAGCAACACCTGGACGGGGCCGGCCCGCTGGTGGTCTGGCTGGGTTACAGCGTGCACGGCGACGAACCCAGCGGAAGCAACGCCTCCCTGCTGGCCGCCTACTATCTCGCTTCCTCACGTTCCGCTTTTGTCAGTGAACTACTGCAAGGAAGCGTTATCCTGATCGACCCCAGTATCAACCCGGATGGCCTGAACCGTTTTGCCAGCTGGGCCAACAGCAATGCAGGCAAATCACCGGTGGCGGACCCGGTCACCCGGCAACATGTGCAGGACTGGCCGGGGGGACGCACCAACCATTACCTGTTTGATCTGAACCGGGACTGGCTGCCCCTGGTTCACCCGTCATCCCGGGCCAGGATCACCGAATACCACCGCTGGCTGCCGCACGTGCTGACCGATCACCACGAGCAAGGCGGCTATCCGGGCTTTTTCTTTCAACCCGGCGTCCCTTCACGGCAGAACCCTCTGACACCGGACGAAAATCTGTCATTGACTCGCGCCCTGGCCCAGTTCCATTCGAGGGCCATGGACCAGGCCGGGCAGCCACATTTCACCGAGGATGCGTACGACGATTTCTATTACGGCAAGGGTTCTACATACCCTGACATTAACGGCAGCATCGGCATTCTGTTCGAGCAAAAAGCCATTCGCGGACAGGAATTGAGCACGACCAACGGAACGGAAACATTCAGGATGGCGGTCGCCAACCAACTGAGGATGTCCCTCTCGACTCTACAAGGTTCCTGGGCCATCAAAGACCGGCTGAAGGCATACCAGGCCGGATTCCACGATGACATGCTGGAGCGCGCGCGTTCCAAAAACTACGCGGCATGGGTGGTTGGTGACGACGGCGATCCGGCACGGGCCCGCGATTTCCTGGACATACTCGATTTGCACCAGATTGAATACCAGGCGTTGGCGGAAAGCATCCGGTCAGGCTCCGTTGAATTTTCCCCTGGCCACGCCTGGATCATTCCCGCCAGGCAAAAACAGTTCGGATTGATCGAAGCGATCATGGAACAAAGAACGGAGTTCCAGGACAACACGTTTTACGATGTTTCCGCATGGACTTTGCCCCTGGCCTACAACCTGCCATTCACCACCACAAGCCGGCTGCCGAGCAGCCAGGATGAGACGGAATCGAGCACAGGCCTGGCCCCCTCCTCGGAAGCTGCCGCATGGGCTGTGCCCTGGAACCAACTGGGTGCACCCGCACTGCTGCAGGAATTGCTGGCGAGCGGCGTAAAAGTAAGGTCCGCGACCCGGTCGTTCTCTGCACAAACGACAAATGGGCTGGTAGCATTTTCGCCGGGCACCTTGATTATCCAGGCCGGAATACAAACCGAAGACGCCCTGGAACTGGGTAATGAATCGCTGAAAGAAGCAGCTCTGAGCGGCCTGGTGGTGCGAAGCCTCAACAGCACGATGACCGTGGCCGGGCCCGACCTGGGCTCCAAGCACTTCAAGATCCTGAATCCGGTCAATCCCCTGCTGCTGGGGGGTGAAGGCACTTCTTCCTACGGTGTCGGGGCACAGTGGTTCGTACTTGATGACCGTCTGCGAATTCCCACGACGATGATCAATCAGCAGAACCTGATGGATGTCAATCTCTGGGATTACACGCATTTGCTCATGGCGGACGGCGAGTACGACAGCCTTTCCAACGGCAGTAAATCCATGATTGCCCGCTGGATCAAGGACGGCGGTGTCCTGGTAGCCATCAACCGGGCGGCCAACTGGGCTGAAAAGTTGTGCTATGAGCATCCCCAGAGTAAGTGCCCGGCCGAGGAAGCCGAACCCGCGGAGGTTAAGCCCGCCGAAGCCCGCGCTTACTCAGACTTTGCCGATGACAAGGCCAAACAGGTTATTGGCGGCGCCATAGTTTCTTCCGTGATGGACCTCAGCCACCCGCTGGCCTTTGGATTTACGAGAAGTGAACTGCCACTGTTTCGTCGCGGCACAACCCTTCTGCAACCCAGCAGCAATGCCTATTCAACGCCGGTCCGTTACACGAATGAACCGCTGCTTGCGGGCTTTGTGGGTGAAGAGCGCCTGGATGCCTTCCGTGGCCAGCCTGCGGTCATTGCAGAGAAGAAAGGGGACGGTTTGGTCGTCCGCTTTGCAAACACCCCGGTTTTCCGTGGATTCTGGCGTGGCACGGAACGGCTGTACATCAACGCACTGTATTTCGGGCAGGTGATTGAATCCACCGAACTGCCGGAATTTACCTTGCCGCCGAAGCCGGAAACGCCGCGCCAGCAATGAAGAGTGTCTC
>JARFQZ010000038.1 GCA_029287515.1 Lysobacterales bacterium | reverse complement strand
TGCTGGGGCTGGGCATTTTCTCCAGTTCGCTGATCTCCATCTGCATGGCGTCCTTCGGCGCCTGAGGTGTCCCGCTTCCCAGCTCCCGCCTGCGGCTCCGAGCCCGCCGGCCGGATGGAATAGCCCGATTCAGGTCGGCTTACCTGCCCTGACCCCGGTCATTTCATATGGGTAAGGGTCTTGAAATAGGCGATACTAATCTATATCATTCCCCCCCTGCTGATGCGGGGTGGAGCAGTCTGGCAGCTCGTCGGGCTCATAACCCGAAGGTCGCAGGTTCGAATCCTGCCCCCGCTACCAAGTTCTTTTAAGAAAGGCCCCAGCAGGGGCCTTTGTCTTGGACATTAACAGGAGCGGTTCGCTCGCCTCCCGCCGCAGCAGCAGGGAGCAGGCGCGCCGCATACCTGTCCAGGGGGGCGGCAAGCCCTTTTTTTGTGCCCGGCGCAGGTAGCGGCGGGCGTTGAACGGAGATGAATTTGAGTTCTGTCAAGCTGACCAATCTGCTCAGGCCGCTGGTCGAGGACCTGGGCTATGAATTCGTCGGCCTGGAGCAGCGCAGGGATCCGAAAAATCCCGTGCTGGTCCTGTACATCGACTGCCCGGACGGAATCGCGATCGAGGATTGCGAAAAGGTCAGCCGGGAAGTGGCTGCCCTGATGGATGTCGAGGATCCCATCCCGGGGCGCTACAGCCTGGAAGTATCGTCACCTGGGCTGGACCGGCCCCTGTTTACGCTGGAACAGTTCGAGCAGTTCCGCGGGGAATTGGCGCAGGTATCGCTGTATGCGCCCAGTGACGGCCGGAGAAAATTCAAGGGGCGGATCGTCGCGGTAAACGGTGACGGAGTCACACTGGAAGTGGATGGCATGGAAGTGCCGCTGGAGATGGCCAATATCGCTAAGGCGCGGCTGGTTCCGGACTACGATAAATTATTTGCAAAGAGAGAAGAGACACGATGAGCAAAGAAATCCTGCTGGTTGTGGATGCCGTTTCCAACGAGAAAGGTGTTGGCAAGGATGTTATTTTCGGTGCGCTCGAGGCGGCACTCGCTTCGGCGGCGCGCAAACTCAGCGAAGAAGAGCGTGATGTTCGTGTGGCCATAGACCGGGACACCGGGGAGTATGAAACCTTCCGGCGCTGGGAAGTGATCGAAGACGATGCGGAAATGGAGTTCGAAGATGCGCAGCTGTTTCTGACCGCTGCGAAGGAAATCGATCCGGAAATCGAGGTCGGTGGATTCATCGAGGAGCCCATGGAGAACGCCGACTTTGGCCGGATCGCGGCGCAAACCGCCAAGCAGGTGATTGTGCAACGCGTTCGTGAAGCCGAACGAGCCCAGGTGGTGGAAGAATATGAAGACCGGGCTGGTGAGTTGATCAACGGCATCGTCAAGCGCGTAGAGCGGGGCAATGTTTACCTTGACCTGGGCGGGAATGCCGAGGCGTTCATATCGCAGCGCAACATGATTCCTGGCGAATCCGTTCGGCCCGGCGACCGGCTCCGCGCTTTCCTCTATGAAGTAAAAGCCGAGCCGCGCGGCCCGCAGCTGTTTGCCAGCCGCACGATTGTGGAATTCCTGGTGGCCCTTTTTGAGCTCGAGGTTCCCGAGATAGGCCAGGACCTGTTATCCATTATGGGTGGCGCCCGCGACCCGGGAAGGCGGGCAAAGATTGCGGTGCGTTCCAATGACAAGCGCACCGACCCTATCGGCGCTTGTGTCGGCATGCGGGGATCGCGCGTGCAGGCGGTTTCAAACGAGCTGGCCGGCGAGCGTATCGACATCATCCTCTGGGATGAGAATCCGGCCCAGTTCGTGATCAATGCAATGGCTCCTGCAGAAGTAGCGTCTATTGTCGTGGACGAAGAAAACCAGTCAATGGACATTGCCGTTGAGGAATCGAACCTTTCACAGGCCATCGGCCGGGGTGGCCAGAATGTGCGCCTGGCCAGCGAGTTGTCCGGTTGGGAGCTGAATGTCCTGACCATCGAGCAGGCGGAGCAGAAAGGCGAGGAAGAAGCACACAAGATCCTCGAGCGGTTCATGCAGAAACTCGACGTGGGTGAAGATGTCGCCAATATCCTGGTGCAGGAAGGTTTCAGCAATATCGAAGAGGTGGCCTATGTTCCCGAATCGGAATTGCTCGAAGTTGAAGAATTTGACGAGGAAATCGTTACCGAGATCCGGCGCCGGGCGCGGGATGCCTTGTTGACACAGTTGATTGCGAAAGAAGAAGTACTCGATGAGAACGCGCCCGAAGACGACCTGATGCAACTTGAAGGTATGACCGAAAGGCTGGCCTTCCGGTTGGCTGAAAAAGGGGTCCGTTCCCAGGAAGACCTGGCGGAACTGGCGGTCGATGAATTGATCGACATTAACGAAATGAGCGAAGAGGATGCTGCAGCGCTGATCATGGCTGCACGTGCGCCCTGGTTCGCCGAAGAAGAATAATCAGCCGATCCGCTTAGCGATAGATTTTTAGGAGCTTAATATGTCCAAAGTAACCGTTTCACAACTGGCTGATGTGCTGGGTGTCGACAGCACGAAATTGCTGACGCAGCTCAACGAAGCCGGCATCGAAGCCAGCAGTGGTGATGACGCGGTTTCCAATGACGACAAGAAGAAATTGCTCGCATACCTGCGCGCAAGTCATGGAAAAGTGGAAAGTGACGCAACCGCACCGCGAAAAGTCACCCTCAAGCGCAAAACCGTGAGCGAGTTACGCGTATCCGGCCAGGGGCCCCGTGCGTCGACACGTACGGTTAATGTCGAAGTCCGTAAGCGGCGCACCTACGTCAAGCGGGAAGTCGTCCAGGAGCAAATGGGCACGGACGATGCCGACCGCGAGCAAGCCAAGAAACTGCTCGAGGAGTCACGCGCCAAACGTGCGGCGGAAGAGCAGGCAGTAAAGGATGCGGCGGAGAAGGTCAAACAGGAACAGGAAGAAAAAGAACGCCTGATAGCCGAAGAGCAGGCGCGGCAGCAGGCGGAAGAAAAAAACCGCCAGGAAGCCGAAGAAAAAGCGAAGCAGGAAGAAGCCAGGCGGCGCGCCGAAGACGAAGAACGCAAGCGCGAAGAAGAGCGCTCGCGCAAGCTGGCCGAAGAAAAGCGTCGTCGCGAAAAAGAAAAGAGCAAGCCCAAGACGCGATATGGACGCAAGGAACTGCATGTGACCGCTGGTGCGGCTGCAAGGCGCCGCAAGCCCGGTCTGCGTGCCCGCCCGTCTTCTTCACGCCCGTCGGAACACGGTTTTTCCAAACCGACCGCCCCGGTATTGAGAGAGGTCGCCATACCCGAAGCCATCACGGTATCCGATCTGGCCAAGCAAATGGCTGTCAAGGCCAGCGAGGTCATCAAGGTGCTGATGCAGATGGGTATCATGGTGACCATCAACCAGAGCCTGGACCAGGATACGGCGATACTGGTGGTCGAGGAAATGGGCCACACGGCCATCGCAGCCGAGGAAAAAGACATCGAGCAGGAACTCGTTGCGGGCGAGCCGGAAGCAGCGGGCGAAGCGGTCGCCCGGCCGCCGGTGGTGACGGTCATGGGGCATGTCGACCACGGTAAGACATCATTGCTTGACTTCATCCGCCATTCCCACGTTGCCGATGCGGAAGCGGGTGGCATCACCCAGCATATTGGCGCCTACCACGTGAAAACGGACCGGGGGATCGTCACTTTTCTCGACACCCCGGGCCATGCTGCATTTACGTCAATGCGCGCACGTGGCGCCCAGGCCACTGATATTGTGATCCTGGTGGTGGCGGCGGACGATGGCGTGATGCCCCAGACCAAGGAAGCGATCCAGCATTCCAGGGCTGCCGGCACCCCGATCATCGTTGCAATCAACAAGATCGACAAGCCGGATGCCGATTTCGACCGTGTGCGCACCGAACTGTCAAAGGAAGAAGTGATTCCCGAGGACTGGGGCGGAGAGGATATCTTCGTCAACGTATCGGCCAAAACCGGTGAGGGCATCGATAACCTGCTGGAGAGTGTTCTGTTGCAGGCTGAAGTGATGGAATTGAAAGCCAATCCGGACGCCAGTGCCCGGGGCGTGGTCGTCGAGTCGAGCCTCGACAAGGGCCGTGGCCCCGTCGCGACGCTGTTGATTCAGCAGGGTACCCTGAAGCGCGGCGACATGATTCTCGCCGGGCAGGAGTACGGCCGTGTCCGCGCCATGTTCAATGAGAGTGGGGAGGCCATCGAGTCTGCTGGCCCATCCATGCCCGCCGTGGTTCAGGGCCTGTCAGGTGTACCCCAGGCGGGTGACGAAATGCTGGCCGTGGCCAACGAGCGTAAAGCCAGGGAAGCCGCTTCCCAGAGGCAGGACCGCCAGCGCGAGAGCCGACTGGCGCGCCAGCAGGCCGCCAAGCTGCAGAACCTGTTCGATAACATGGGCAAGGAAGAACAGACCAACGTCAACCTGCTGATCCGGGCCGATGTGCAGGGCAGCGTCGAGGCGCTTAGAGACGCGCTGACCAAGCTCAGTAACGAAGAAGTGAAGGTCAATATCGTAGCTTCGGGTGTTGGTGCGATCACCGAAAACGACGCCTCACTGGCGCAGGCCTCCGACGCGATCATCATTGGATTCAACGTACGAGCCGATGCGACTGCGCGTAAGGTTATCCAGGAACATGAACTGGACCTGCACTACTACAGTGTCATTTACGATGCCATCGACGAAGTGAAGAGCGCTATTACGGGCCTTCTGGGAACCGAGGTCAAGGAGCAAATCATTGGCCTGGCCGAAGTCAAAGACGTCTTCCGTTCTTCCAAGCTTGGCGCCATCGCGGGTTGCCTGGTCGTGGAAGGGGTGGTCAAGCGGCGTAACCCGATTCGCGTGCTGCGCGAAAACGTGGTTATTTTCGAAGGCGAACTCGAGTCGCTGCGACGGTTCAAGGATGACGTGAACGAAGTCCAGTCGGGTGTAGAATGTGGTATCGGCGTGAAGATGTACAACGACGTCAAGCCAGGCGACAACATTGAGTGCTTCGAGCGGGTCGAAGTCGCCAGGACGCTTTAAGGGGTCAGATCGTGCCACGTGAATTCAATCGATCTGAGAGAGTAGCTGGTTCCCTGAGGAGGGAGCTGGCGCAGCTTATCCAGATGGAAGTCAAAGATCCCGGGGTGGGTTTTGTTGGCCTTTCCGATGTTGAAGTGTCCCGTGATCTTTCGCACGCGAAAGTCTTCATAACCGTGTTCGATACCGACAAGGCCGAATCCAGCGTCAAGGCCCTGAATCGGGCTGCCGGGTACCTTCGCCGGCGGTTGGGCCAGGAAATGCGTATCCGCTCGGTACCTGAACTGCACTTTCAGCACGACGCTTCTGTCGAGACCGGACAGCACATGGACGACCTGATCGATGCTGCTGTGGCGTCCGATCGCAGCGACAATGGGGATTCCGACCGCGACGGGGAAGAATGAGCCGTAAGCGCAAGGGCCGGGATATCCACGGAATTCTCCTGCTGGACAAACCGGCCGGTTATTCGTCCAACCAGGCAGTTCAGAAGGTCCGCTGGTTTTTCCAGGCCCGCAAAGCCGGCCATACCGGCAGTCTCGACCCTTTCGCAACCGGAATGCTGCCCATTTGCCTGGGCGAGGCCAGCAAGACGGCCGGTTTCATGCTGGCCGCCTCGAAAACCTATGTGGCAGAGGCAGTTTTGGGTGTCGCCACGACTACCGGCGACATAGAGGGTGAAGTCTCCGGGCAGCAACAGGTGCCCGAGACAGGCCCCGCAGCCATTCAAGCAGTTCTGGAACAGTTTCACGGGCACATTGAGCAGGTTCCCCCGATGTATTCCGCGCTCAAGCACCAGGGGCAGCCATTGTACAAACTGGCGCGGGCAGGCCGGGAGGTAGAGCGCAAGCCCCGCCCCGTTACGATTCATTCCCTTGAATTACTGGACTGGAAGCCGCCTGTTCTGAAATTCAGGGTGCATTGCTCAAAAGGGACCTATGTTCGGACCCTGGCGGAAGACATCGCGCGGGAACTGGGCAGTTGCGCCCATCTCAAGACGCTGCGCCGGCTGAACGTCGAGCCCTTCGAAGAGAAGGGCACTATCGCCCTGGAAACGCTGGAATCGGCAGTGGAAGGCGGAAATGCGGAAAGTCTATTGCTGCCCGTAGATGCGGGGCTGATGGAGTGGCCAGTCGTTGAGCTGGACGATGATTCTGCCGACCGTTTCAGTCATGGCAACCCGGTCCAAATCGGTCCGGTCCAACCCGGACTGGTTCGAGTGTATTCCACCCACGGCAAGCTGTTGGGCATAGGTGAGGTCACTCCCGATAAGCTATTGAAACCCAAACGTATCATGCACCTGTAAAAGTGTTGCCTGACCCCCTCCGCGTTTTCCTATCAAATAGCTTGAGAATCCGTGCAAACCCCGTTATCATACGCGCCTCATTACCACCGGGGCTTCGAAGTTTTTGCAAAGACCCTTGTTTTACCGGGATTTTTCCCGTCGGGTTTTTCCAAAGGCTTCGCGGCTCTAGATATGGAGAAGGAACCATGTCTTTTGATGCAGAAGCAAAAGCAAAAATTGTCAGCGAGTACGCTCGTTCAGAAACTGATACGGGATCGCCTGAAGTACAGGTAGCCCTGTTAACGGGCCGTATCCAGTACCTCACCGACCATTTCAAGGCTCATAAGGGCGATCACCATTCTCGGCGCGGTTTGCTGCGCATGGTGAATCAGCGTCGCAGCCTGCTCGATTACCTTAAGAAAAAGGACATCGAGCGCTATCGCGACCTGATCAAGCGCCTCGGCTTGCGACGTTAAACCAACGTCGTTGCATCACGACTGGCCTTCGCTCTGGCAGATGGTTCATCTGCCGGAGCTTTCGCGTATACAGCTTTTAAACAATATTAAACAGGAAACAGTCCAGTGAATAAACTGACCAAGACTTTCAAATACGGCGACCAGGACGTCACGCTGGAAACCGGGCAGATCGCCCGCCAGGCCAGCGGCTCCGTGATGGTATCCATGGGCGACACGCGGGTCATGGTGACCGTGGTGGGCCGCAAAGAGGCCGATCCCGGCCGTCCTTTCTTCCCGCTGACGGTTAACTACCAGGAAAAATTCTACGCGGCAGGCCGCATTCCCGGTGGTTTCTTCAAGCGTGAAGGGCGCCCGACGGAACACGAAACCCTGATCTGCCGGTTGATCGATCGCCCGATCCGGCCGCTGTTCCCGAAGGGCTTCATGAACGAAGTACAAGTGATTGCCACCCTGATGTCATCCAATCCTGACATCTCCGGCGACATTCCCGCCCTGATCGGCACCTCTGCCGCTCTGGCGTTGTCGGGCATGCCGTTCAACGGGCCGATCGGTGCTGCGCGCGTGGGTTACATCGACGGTAACTACGTTCTTAACCCCACCGCCACTCAACTGGAAGATTCTGATCTCGACCTGGTTGTGGCAGGTACTGAAAGTGCGGTCCTGATGGTTGAATCCGAGGCCAAGTTGTTGTCAGAAGATGTCATGCTGGGTGCAGTCACGTTTGGTCACGAAGCTTCAAAAGCTGTCGTCCAGGCAGTGAAGGAACTGGCCGAGGAAGTGGGCGTGGATTCCTGGGAATGGGAAGCACCGGCCGCCGATGAAGGCCTGGCCGCCAAGGTCGCTGAGATGGCTACGCAGGGGCTGACAGATGCCTACGCGATTGCTGACAAGATGCAGCGCCGTGACGCCATTGGCGAAGTCAAGAATTCGCTGGTTGAGGCCTTGTGCAACGAGGAAGACGAAGACGCCCCGTCAGCGGGTGATGTCTCCGGTGCATTCTCCAAGCTGGAGAAATCACTGGTCCGCGAACATATTCTTTCCGGCAACCCCCGTATCGACGGCCGCGACCTGAGCACGGTCCGCCCGATCAGCGTTGAGTGTGGCGTATTGCCGCGCGCCCACGGTTCAGCCCTGTTCACGCGTGGTGAAACACAGGCCATCGTGGCGACCACGCTGGGTACCGGGCGTGACGCGCAGATCATTGACGCCGTCACCGGTGAGTACAAAGACCCGTTCATGCTGCATTACAACTTCCCTCCGTTCTGCGTGGGAGAAACCGGCTTCATGAGTGGTCCGAAGCGTCGCGAAATCGGCCATGGCCGCCTGGCGCGCCGCGGTGTTTCAGCCGTGCTGCCGACAATGGAAGACTTCCCGTACGTCATTCGCGTGGTTTCTGAAATCACCGAATCGAACGGATCGAGTTCAATGGCTTCAGTCTGTGGAACCTCCCTGGCACTGATGGACGCGGGTGTGCCCGTCAAGGCGCCGGTAGCCGGTATCGCGATGGGCCTGATCAAGGAAGGCGACCGTTTCGCTGTTCTCTCCGACATCCTCGGTGACGAGGATCACCTCGGCGACATGGACTTCAAGGTGGCCGGTAGCGAAGAGGGCATCACCGCCCTGCAGATGGACATCAAGATCGAAGGCATCAACGAGGAGATCATGCGGATTGCCCTGTCGCAGGCGCGTGACGGCCGTAACTTCATCCTCGGTGAAATGAACAAGGTGATCAGCGAGACCCGCAGCGAGATGTCAGAATTCGCTCCGCGCCTGATGACCATCAAGGTTCACCCGGACAAGATCCGCGACGTGATCGGTAAAGGTGGTGTCACCATCCGGTCCATCACCGAGGAAACCGGTTGTACCATTGATATCGCCGACGACGGCACGGTGACCATCGCTTCCGTCAACAAGGAAGCGGCCGACGAAGCCCGCAAGCGGATCGAGCAGATCACCGCGGACGTCGAGCCTGGCCAGGTATTCGAAGGCAAGGTCATCAAGATCATGAACTTCGGCGCATTCGTTTCATTGACCCCGGGCCGAGACGGCCTGGTGCACATTTCACAGCTCTCTGAAGAGCGTGTTGAAAACGTCACCGACGTGGTCAAGGAAGGCGACATGGTCAAGGTCAAGGTCCTTGAAGTCGACAAGCAGGGACGCATCCGTCTCAGCATGAAGGCGGTGACCGCAGACGATTGATCCGGAAATTCGGTTATCAAATAAAACGGCGCTCAATGAGCGCCGTTTTTGTTTCTGCAGTTCGGTTGGTTTTCCCTAAACCACCCTTATTAACTGATCAAGAACCGGGTCGGGCTTTTCAGCCAGTAAAGCGTGGCCCGAGCCCTCCAGGATCGCTTTTTCGGCATCAGGCAAAGCCGCCGCGACTTTCATTGCCGCTCGCACCGGTGTGAGCATGTCCCGTTCGCCGAGGATCAGCAGGGCAGGGCAGCCAACACTGGCGGCGTGGTCCAGCCCCTCGATGTACTCGTTACAGGCATTGAGGTCCGTGTAGATAACACCGGGGCCGGCTTTCTCCATCAGGCGCATGCCGCCGCCCAGCATCCAGTTGCCCGGCGTTGCGTTGCCACCCAGTTGGGCCGATTTGCTGTAGCCCCAGAAGTTCAGCATCTCAATGGCCTCGTGCCGGTTTTCCCGGGCGTTGTTCAGCAAAAATTCTGAAACCGGCATTGGCACCGTGACCCCCACCAGTGCGATCGCGCGCACGCGGTCCGCGTGACGCGCCGCGGCGGCGATGGTCACCAGGGATCCCAGGCTGTGCCCGACCACGGCTGCTTTCGAAAGGCCCGTGGTGTCGAGCACCTGGATAACCCAGTCAGCCATCGCCTCGACGGTTTTCAGCGGCTGTCCGCCGGACCGTCCGTGCCCCGGCAGGTCCACTGCCAGCACATTGCGGTCATGGCGGGCGAAATAGCGTGTGGGCAGCACCCAGATGGTATGGTCCTGGCCGGTGCCATGGACAAAAATAACCGTTTCCTTTTCGGGGTCAGGTTTTTTGTTACCTGTCGCGACGTAGACTTCGTGGCCATCAATTTCCAGCTTCATTCTTTATACCCCGCCTACACTTTTTGCGACGCTCTCAGCCCCTGGCCGATGTCTTCGAGGAGGTCGTCGATATCCTCTATGCCCACCGAAATTCGGACCAGCCCTTCGCTGATCCCGGCCGCTTCCAGGGCGGCGGCATCCATGCGGTGGTGCGTGGTGCTGGCCGGGTGAATGACCAGCGTCTTGGCGTCGCCGATATTGGCCAGGTGGGACACCAGCTCCAGGCGCTCTATGAAGCGTTGACCCGCCGCGCGGCCACCCTTGACGCCAAAACTGAATACTGCGCCTGATCCCTTGGGTAGTATTGTTTTCGCCAGTTCGTGATCGGCGTGACCGGGCAGCTCGGGGTACACGACCCACTCGACCGCCTCGTGCGAGTCCAGGAACTCAACCAGTTTTCGCGCATTGTCCACGTGCTTTTGCATTCTTAAAGGCAGTGTTTCCAAACCCTGCAGGATCAGGAAAGAAGTCATTGCGCTCATGCAGGCCCCGAAGTCGCGGGCGCCTTCCTTGCGGGCGCGGGTAATGAATGCCGCCGGGCCGAATTCTTCGGCAAAGTCCAGGTCATGGAAACCTTCATAGGGTTCGGTCAGCGTGGGGAACAGTCCAGAGGCTTCCCAGTCGAACCGGCCGCTGTCTACCAGCAGTCCGCCTATGACGACACCGTGTCCACTGAGAAACTTGGTTGCCGAATGCATCACGATATCCGCGCCCAGGTCGAATGGCCGGCACAAGTACGGCGTGGTGAAGGTTGAATCGATCATCAGCGGCAATCCCGCTTCGTGGGCTACGTCGGCGATTCGCGGGATATCCAGCACTTCCAGGCCCGGGTTGCCCAGTGTTTCACCAAAAAGCAGTCGCGTCTCGGGGCGGATCGCCTCTTTGAACGCCTCCGGATCGCGGGGATCTACAAACGTGGTTTCGATGCCGAACCGGGGCAGTGTGTAAGCCAGCAAATTGTGTGTGCCGCCATACAGGGACTGGGAAGACACGATATGCGAGCCGGCGCCCATCAAGGTCGCAATGGCCAGGTGCATGGCCGCCTGTCCGCTGGCCGTTGCGATGGCCCCCACGCCGCCCTCAAGGGCGCAAATCCGCTCTTCAAGAACGGCGTTCGTTGGATTGGAAATGCGCGAATAGACGTGACCCGTGCGCTCGATATTGAATATGGACGCCGCGTGATCGGTATCCTTGAAGACATAGGATGCGGTCTGGTAGATCGGCGTCGCCCGTGCGCCGGTCGTGGGATCGGGCCGCTGGCCGGCATGCAGGCTGAGCGTATCCAGGTTAAAAGTACGTGGCTTGGCCATTAATCGATTCCTGATAAGGGAAAAATCAACGATAATTCTACTTCGAAACAGAGGCCGGCCGAAAAAAACCATGCTCAATAACAAGAATAATCGCTTGCTGTTGATATTGATTGTCATCGTGATGGCTTGTGGGCTGCTGGCCTCCCGGATCCAGACATCCGGCGGCCAGGTAGTGATCACGGACATCAAGATTCCGACACAGAACGGGCAGTGGGTCGTAGGTGACCTGTTCAAACCACGCTCTGCGACGGCGGAAAACCCCGCACCGTTGGTTGTTGTCGTACCAGGTTTTCAACGTTCCAAGGAGGCCCTGGCCAATATTGCTATCGAACTTGCCAGGCGGGGCATCGTGGTTATCTCCATTGATCCTTACGCCCAGGGCCGCTCCAGTTCCTCGATGAGTCGCAGGGCGGCAACCACAGAGGGTTACGGGATGTTCGCAGTCGTGGATTACGCGGCCAGCAGCGAAAATTTAAACTACATCGACAAGAGCAAAATAGCTGCGACCGGGCACTCGGCCGGGGGCAATGCTGCTATCCGTGGCGGTAATTATTTCGGTAAGCAGGCGCAACTCGCGGGTGAGCCGAGCAAACTCCATTCCGTGTTTGTTTCGGGCTACGTATTGACCTTGCGAGAAGATGTGCTGAAGGACGTCCGTTCCAACATCGGCGTGAGTTACGCCTTTTACGACGAGGGCGCTTACCGCAACGAGTTGAAGAACGGGGACATGCGTCTCGCACCGGAAGCGCTGCGTGTCGTCAACCTGGGGCGTCCGTCGGACTCGCCTGAAATCACCGAAGTCGAACTGGGCCGCTATTATGGAGAGCTGGAAAACCGGACCCTGCGGGTAGTGCACAACGAAAGAATCCTGCACCCGTTTCAGCCTTACATGGCCGAGGCCACCGCCAACCAGCTGGAATTCTTCGAAAAGGTTTTTGAACTGGATTTCGATCTGCCCAGTAGCGACCAGGCCTGGTATTGGAAAGAGCTACTCGGCGCCATTTCGCTGATTGCCGCTATGATTTCGCTGATCCCGCTGTCCCGCATACTGCTCGAAGCGCCTTATTTTCGGCCGCTGGTTGCCGCCGTGCCTCCGGCTCTTCCCCGGCCGCAGGGCAAGGGCAGGGTGTTGTTCTGGAGCCTGTTCGTTTTCGCTGCCCTGGTGGCCTGCTTTTCCTATATCCCTATGGCGGAGCTCTCACAAAAGCTGTTCGTCGACGCATCCAGCCGTCAAATGACATGGTTTTTCCCCCAGCGCATGAACAACGCGGTTATGTTGTGGGCATTACTGAACGGATCCCTGGGTTTTGCGCTGTTTTTCGGCAGTTATCATTTTTTTGGCAAGCATCATGGCGTCAGGCCGGAAATGTGGGGCGTGGCGATCAGTGGATTACAACTGTTCAGGACGTTTGTGCTGGCGCTGGCCCTGTATTTTTTCTATTTCCTGCTGGTTTTCCTGGTGTATTTCCTGTTCCACGTCGATTACAACTTCCTGTTCATGGGGGTCAGGGTGTTCCGTCCGGACTTGTTGATCCTGCTGTGTATGTATGCGCCCCTGTTCTTCATTTTTTTCCTGTCCAATTCGCTCAGGGTCAACGGCGCCATGCGGGTGGAAGGTGACCCTGAATGGAGGAGCATGCTGCTCGCAGGCATTGCGAATTCGCTGGGCCTGTTCCTGATCGTGCTGGTCCAGTACATCACGTTCGCGGTGACGGGAACCGTCTACTGGACCGATGGCTGGCTTTATGTGAACCTGCTGTTCGCGGTGGTTCCGATGATGTTCGTGCTGCCGTATTTCAACCGGTATTTTTTCCGGGTGACCGGCCGGATCTACCTGGGGCCCATGGTGACCTGCCTGATTTTCATCATGGTGCTGATTTCGAACACGGTGTTTTACCTGCCGCTTTAACGGCTTCCAGCACGCGCAGGCAACGTTTCCGCGTTGTTTCCAGGCAGTCCAGTGCAGGCAGGATTTCAGCTTCGTTTTTGCGCCACTTTTGCGGGTCGGGTGGCGTGTGGGTAAATCGTGAGTGGGGCAGGTTTCCACTGATGCGCTGCTGCAAACGGCTGTCCACCTCAAGGTCCGCGAAATCGCAAATCCGGGTAATCAGTTTTTCAGGATTGCTGACCAGTTCGCCGTACGAACAGGCAGTCCAGCGCCCAGCGGGCAGTTTTTCGAGATCATCCAGAATAATACGGTTGGCCGACTCCCACTGGAAGGCGCAGATTTCAGCCAGCGGTCTGCCGCTCAGTTCTGAATAACCTGGCGGCAGCAAAAGGGACCAGGCGGGGCCGCGCCATCCGCGCAGCCGGGGGTAAGTTATCCAGCGCCCCGATTTCCATGCCTCCATCATGCTGCTGATACTCGGCTCGGGTTCGCGGTAGAGGTAAATGTAGAGCGCACCCGGAAACACCTTTTCCAGGAAAGGCTGGCGCAAGGCGTTCTTTGGGGTCTTCTCCAGGAATCGCAAATTCCCGGGTGTCGCGCGTGAACGCAGCGTGTTCTCGTCCCGGTCACGCAGCCCTGCTTTGAACCTTCGGTGAAGTTCATCAATGATGTTTTGGGTGGCGTGCACGGCCTCCAGCCGGTTGGAAGCGACACGGCCGGACCGGGGGTTCAGCGAACGGATCCCCTCGATGAACTGGTGGCTCTCACCGCCAACAGTCCAGACGCCCGGCGCCTCGGCCAGGGTTTCGAACAGTAGGGTGCTGCCCGAACGAGGGGCGGCCAGTACGATGACAGGCCGGTCAAACAATGTCTTTTGGAAGCTCTTTTTCCGCCTTGATCCAGGGCGCCTGGACCACGGTGGCCCTGGCTTCTCCGTTCGGCATTCCCAGCGTCAGTTGGGTGCCAATCGCGGTCAATTCCGCCGGCACATTGGCGAAACCGATGTTTCTTTCCAGCCTGGGCGACCACACGCAACGGCTCACATGTCCGAGCTTTTCTCCGGAAATTCCGTCCGGCCCCCAGACTGGCCAGAACGATTCGTTGTGGCTGATAGGATCGGCGTCGATCTCGATTCCGACCAGTCGCCGGTGATTGCCTCTGGCATGGATTTCACGAAGCGCCTCCCGGCCAAGAAAATCCGCCTCCTTGTCCAGGTCGACCAGCCGCCCCAGGCCCAGCGTATATGGATTGTCTTCCCGCCGGATATCGGAAACGAAAGACAAAAGAGCGCCTTCGATGCTGCGAATGGTATTGGGAGCAGCCGGAATGATGTTGTAATCTTCACCCGCTTTCATGATGGCCTCCCACAGTTCGTCGCCGTGGATGTGGTCTTTCAGGTAGAACTCGTATCCGAGTTCTCCGCTCCAGCCGGTGCGGCTGACCGCCATCTCCAGTCCATTCAATTCTGTCTCGATGACCTCGAAGTACTTCATATCCAGGGCCTTCTGGCCCAGCAAGCGATAGGCGACGTGGGGTGACTTGGGACCTTGTAGTTGCAGCGGACAGATGTCGCCTTCCTCCACTTGTACATCCATGCCGGTCAGCGTGGCCACGCCCTGCGCCCACAGGATGACGTCTCCATCCCCCGGGGACAGCCAGTACTCGTTCTCGTGCATGTGCAT
>JARFQZ010000012.1 GCA_029287515.1 Lysobacterales bacterium | reverse complement strand
ACACGGCGCAACTGGTTGCCGCCATTGAACGTTGCAGCGCGGTCATCCATTGCGCGGGTTCGGTCCGCGGCCGGAGCCTGGAGGATTTCAGACCGGCGAACATTGCCGGCGTCCGGGCAGTTGTCGATGCCATGAACCAGGCAAATACCCGCATACCTCTGTTGCTGATTTCGTCCCTTGCCGCAACGCGGCCACACGTTTCAGATTACGCCAACAGCAAGTACCTCGGTGAACGGGAATTAATTGAACACGCCGGGTTTCCCTGGACCATCATCCGCCCGCCCGCGGTCTACGGACCGGGCGACAAGGAGATGCTGCCAATCCTGAAGCTGGCGCGCAAAGGACTGGTGACTCCGGCCGGCCCCAGGGATCAGAAACTGTCCCTGGTTCACGTGAAGGATGTCGCTGCGGCGGTGGTTGCCTGTTTGAAAAATTTCGGAGCCTGCGATGGAAAAACATTTACGCTGGATGACGGTCATGAAGGTGGTTATGATTGGGAGGAGATCGCACAGGCCTGCAGCACGGGGCGCCGTTTCCGGCTCAACGTACCCGGGTGGCTGCTGTTCGGTTCCGGGTATGTGAATCTCGCCCTGTCACGCATACTGGGATACGTCCCGATGCTGACCCCGGGCAAGGCAAGGGAGTTAACGCAGGCCGACTGGGTATGCAACAATAGGGACTTGAACCAGGCAACCGGATGGTCTCCGGAAATCGATCTTCAACAGGGCGTTCAATCCCTGTTCGAACGGTCCGGAGATTGATGGGATTTATCTCAGGGAGACGCTCATTGAACGCCCAAATCAACGAAATTGAAAACAGGATAAAGCGCCTGCTCGCCAGTTATCTCGAATCCAGCAATCATCCGGAACTGGAAGCACACGGCGAGATCACCGGGGACACCAACCTGGTTTCAGACTTCACGCTGGATTCGTTCCAGGTCATGGAATTCATGATGGAGCTGGAGGAGTCCTTCGACATCATGATCGACATGAACGCCCTGTCCAACACCCACACCGTTCGGGACCTTGCAGTTGTCGTCGAACAGGAACTGGCGGACTGACAGGGCCCGCCATGGCATTACTGGATAAATTCTTACCCGCCGCCGCCATCCGTGAACAGCTCAGCGCCGGCGGGCACGACCCTACCCAGGTGGTCATGGAACGGATCATTTCCCCGACCGAGGGTATCGTGGAAGGCCGACACACGATACTTGCCGGCACCAATAATTACCTGGGTCTGACGTTTGACCCCTCCTGCGTTGCCGCGGCCCGGAATGCGATCGAATCGCAGGGCACCGGAACCACCGGTTCGCGGATGGCCAATGGCAGTTTTTCGGCTCACGCCGCACTCGAACAGGAGCTGGCCGGGTTTTACCAGGTCGATCACGGCATGGTTTTTTCAACGGGTTACGCGGCCAACCTGGGAACCCTGGTAGCCCTGCTCAAACCGGGCGATGCCGTATTGCTGGACGCGGATGCGCACGCCAGCCTCTACGATGGCTGCCTGATGAGCGGTGCGGATATTTACCGGTTCCGGCACAACGATGTGGCCAGCCTTGAAAAGCGGCTCGAGCGGCTTGGAGCGCGAGCACAGGACTGCCTGATCGTGACTGAAGGCCTGTACAGCGTTTTGGGGGATTGTGCGCCCCTCGTCGATATCGTGGCCCTGAGGAACAAGTACGGTGCGATGCTGTTGGTGGACGAAGCCCATTCCCTTGGCGTGTATGGAGATACCGGCTGTGGCGTCGCCGAGGCGCAGGGCGTCATGGACCAGGTCGACTTTTTCGTGGGAACGTTCAGCAAGAGCCTCGGAGCGATGGGTGGTTTCTGTGTCAGCCAGCATCCCGAACTCGACCTGATCCGCTACGTTTCCCGCCCGTTCATTTTCACCGCATCATCCAGCCCCTCGATTATCGCGAGCACGCACGAAGCCCTCAAGCAGCTGAAAAGCCGCCCTGAATTACGCGAATCACTCTGGCGCAACGCCACGAGGCTTTACCAGGGTTTCAACGACCTGGGCTTTGAGACCGGACCGGAAATCAGCCCGGTGGTCGCCATAAAGCTCGGAGCGAAGGAAGTCGCGCTGCCATTCTGGAACCAGTTGCTGGAAAAAGGGGTTTACACCAACCTGATGGTGCCCCCGGCATCACCTGACCAGCACAGTTACATTCGCTGCAGCGTGAGCGCCGCACACAGCGAAGAACAGGTGGAACGCATCATCGAAATTTTTGGCAGCCTGAGGGGGCTGCTTCAGGATGATCGCTGAGCCGTCAGCCCGCTGACCAGTTTCGCAGTCAGGCCCAGGGAAAGCAGGGAGGCCAACACGGCCGCCAGCCCGGGACCTGCCAGTCCCAGCATGGCTGTCAGCAGGAAAAACGCGGCAAAATAAGCCGCGATCCCCACCACGTGGATCTTCAGAACAGCCGCCGCCCGCCCCATGGCATATGCAGCCGCACGCAGCGACGCATTGGCCAGGTCGAACGACGCTGCCAGCAACAGAAGGCTGAGCAGGGGCGCCGCGGGAACATACTCCGCCCCGACCACTGCCAGTATCGGCTCCCCGAACACGATAGACAGCGCGACGATCAACAGGCCGGCCACGCCCGCCACCACGGCAGTCCTGAATGGAACAGAATGCAGTCCACCGTCATCCGCGTGAAAACTGCGTGTCAGGTCGGGAAACAGCACTTCCCTTAGAACCAGGGCCGGTTGCGCCAGGATGGTTGAAATTTCGCGCGCCAGGCGAAACAGCCCTGCCGCAGCCGGCCCGAGCAAACCACCTGCCAGCAATACCGATACATGCTTCGGCAGCAGGTCTATATTCGTCTGCCAGTAAACCACGCCGACGAATTTCCAGAAATCACTTTCACGCCCGGTCAGATCCTGCCATCGGAACCCGGTCCACAAGCGGGTTTTGACGTGCTTTCTCAATTCGACGAAACCCCGTATCGACATGTAGAAATGGCCCAGGGCAAAAGCGGAACCCCAGGCGAGGATAAACACTTCCATGGGTGCTTCCATCCACCAGGCGATTCCGACCGAGACAAAACGCAGGAACGGCGCCACCGCGTACTGGATACCCAGTGCGTCGAACCGGTCGTAAACCCGCAGTATCCCGTTCGGCGTGCCGTTTGCAGTGGCAAGAATCACCAGGCTGTAGCCCATTGCCCAATACACGGTTTCGCTATCCCACTGCAGGAATAGCGCTGCCAGGGATGCCCCGGCCATGCTCACCAGCATGGCGAGCGTGCCGGCAGAATAATCCACCAGCATGGTCGAACGCAGCAGGGACCTGAAGCCGTCAGTGTCGGAAGAATCGTTCAGGGGGATGCCGAAACGGACGACCGCTTCGAAGGTCCGGAAATTCAGGGCGCCCCGGATGACCATCACGTAGGTGTGGATCAGCACGACCAGCCCGAATTCAGCCGCGGGCAGCGCGTTTGCCATCAGGCCCGTGGCGGCCACTGAAAAGACACCCGCAAGCGCACGTCCCCGGATGACCACCCCGAAATTTCGCAACACGCGTTTACGCATGCCGCCCTCCCCGGTCACCTGAAGGCCCCCTTGCGCCAGAGCCGGAACAACAGGGGCCAGGCAAAAATCAGCGGGGCCTTGCGTTGCAAACGGGTCGGTTCAATGTACACGCCGGAATGCCGCTTGATCTTCCACAACAGGTAATCCAGTGCGCCGTCGAAGGTGAGCGCCGCCTTGATGATCCGCAGCGTCGACAGGATTTTGCCCTGCAGCCTTCGCAGCCACCATTCTCCGGGTGACCGCCGGCGCTGTCCCCCGGGGCTGGTATTGGTATAGCGGTCATCGGCTCCGGCCGTTCCGTATCCCGGGTCCACCGTGGCCAGTGACGCCGTGATGGCGCGATAGTAATCCGGCCAGTATTCAAACAATTGTTCAGCGTGCCCGGGCGGCTCCGATCTGAATTCGCATTGGTAGGTGCGCCGCAAACCCTCGGCCCACAACGTCTTGGCGTCGAAAACATCCGGTAAGGCGGGAACCACGCGTCGCGTGAAGGTTGCGCAGGCCTCCGCAATGGCGTCGATAACCCGTTGCCGGACCTGTTCATCCCGGCAATAAAGAATGCCACAGGGCTGCGCAAACCGGGCCCAGAAATAAGAGTGAAAATCCCGGCGCACCGCGCGCTCGAATCCGTCCAGGCTCAGCAAGGCGTACTTGGCGCGGATTTCATCCGGAGGGGAGCCGTGGTGAATCTGGTAGACATTCGGCGGCAGCGTCCTGCACAACAGACCCTGCCAGGCGCTGGGCATGGAGCGATAGCTGTCGAGCAGCACGTAAAAATCAAGCAGGGTGTCACGCTTACCGCGCAAATAGGAACCGTAAATCAGCACGGCCTGCAAGCCGTCGCCGTAACGTTGCTGTATCTGTTCCAGCAATCGGTCTCGTTGCGGATCCGGAAAATCACAAGTGCCCGAAACCTGCCTGGTGACGATTTCAGTGAGCGCTGCGTGCGCCTGCGTCGGGCTAGGCGCCATAAGCGCCCCTGGTACTGCCGAAAACCCGGAATGCGCCCGCATTGGGACCCCCGGCGACGTTCTCATCGCTCAACCAGGATTCCAGCGGGCCACTCTGCAGCCTGGCCACGACACCCTGAAACAGCCGGAGAACCAGGATCAAGGTCGTGATGACGGACCAGAAGGTCACGGCGACAAAACCCCAGTCCGGCCGCCCGGCCAGGGCGCTGGCGGTGAGGATGATCAGGCACGGATTACGCCGCGCTGTCACCAGCCGGAACCAGGCATCGAAGGGACGCCAGGTGAAAATGCCACAGCTCCCCAGCAAGGGAAAAACACCTTCCACCACCCTGCCCAGCACGTAGGCAATGATGATCAGCCAGTACATCTGCTGCTGATCGAAGCCCAGCACCGGCGTAAACCCGGCCAGCGACATCCCCCAGTAGATGTACCAGAACGGCGGATGTACCAGGTCGATGATGTGATCGTACAGATTCCCGAATTTCGTTGATTGGACGGTCACGCGCGCCAGCTTTCCGTCCACCGTGTCCAGGAACGTCATGATCCACCCGGCGAGGAGACCCGCCAGGTAATGGCCATGAAGAAAGAGGTAGCAGGCTGCAATCACGAGAACCAGGCCAATGCTGGTCACCATGTTGGGGCTCATGCCCATGGAGGCGGCAACTTGCACCGCCTTCCTGGCCGGCCTGGGCCAGACAAACTTGGTGACCAGGTCGGTAATCCCCTTGTAGGCATTGCCGTACAGACGGCTTTCCAGCTCGGTCTTGTTCTCTTGCGCAACGGGCTCCAGGAAAGGGGCCTGGGCGCTTTTCAGGGTTTCATTGAATGCAGCGAGATCTTCGGGCGTGACCGTTTCCAGCAGGGTGTCGACGCTGCGGCTGTCCCCGTTCATGCAGCCCAGGGCTTCTTCAAGCCCTCCCGCGTCGGTCATGACCGCGGCGATGCGCCCGGTAGACGGGTGCTTTAATTGCACTTTCGATTTTTCCATCAGTGCAGACAGCGTGCGGACCTCGAACAGAAACGCCGCGTTCAGCAACAGCACCGGTCCCGTTGCGGGCAGATCCCCCGGACCGGCAACCAGTTCTGCGCCGCCCGCTTCACGGAGCTGACGCCCCAGGCGCTCACGCGCGGAGAGCCCCCACAGTTTCACGGGGGATTCGCCCTGGATCAGTGCATGAATCGGCATGAGAGTGATGGGTTTCCATGGTGCATAAAGCGGGTCAGTCGATTATAGTCAGCCTGATGCGCCTGATCCACATAACCGACCCTCATTTGAGCACACTGGACGGCCTCGGTTTCCTGGGTGTCAGGGGTAAACGGAGGTCCGGATATCTTTCCTGGTACAAAAACAGGCGGTTCGCTCACCGCAGGGAAATCCTGGACCAGCTGACCGAATCGGTAGCCCGGCATGACCCCGACCGGATACTGCTGACCGGCGACCTGGTTCACATCGGCCTGGAACGGGAAATGAAGGAAGCCGCAGCCTGGCTCCGAACCCTGGGTTCACCCGGCAAGGTCATACTGGTCCCCGGAAACCACGACAACTACGCTACCGACTCGCTGGAATCGATGTACCGCCAATGGGGCGACTACCTGCCCCAACGAAACGGTGACGCGCATGACTACACTGCCGGTTTTCCGTTTGAACATCGCGCGGGGTCATTGAAAATCACCGGCGTCAATACGTCCTGCGTCACCCGCATTTTCTCCGCAGCAGGCGAACTGGGGCAAAGCCAGCGTGGTCGCCTGCTTATCTCGCTGGACCCGGGCCAGGATGATCATTTCCATTGCCTGTTGATTCATCACCCGCCGCTGCCGGGGATTATCTACCGCCGCAAAGCTTTGCGCGATGCGGGTGAACTCGGAGATATCATTCGCCGTACGAAGCCCCACCTGGTGCTCTACGGCCACATCCACTGCAATCGCGAGGACCATCTCACCGATACCCGTATCTACTGCACGGCATCGGCCTCGGATGCGGAAAATGCATCCTACCGGATTTTTGATATCGAGCAGGCCGACCCGGGCTGGCATTGCAGAATGCGGCTGGTGGCTCTCCAGGACAGGCAGTTCAAGACGGTTGCCGAGGAGTCCTGGCAGGCGACGGTTTCCTGAAACCTCTCCAGAATTGCGCGGCAACCGATATACCCAGCAGCACCAGCACGGGTGCCATGATCGTAATCGACGGGACCAGGTTGAGTATGCCGGCCAGGTTTCCGGTGACCTGCTGCAGCAGGTAAAACAGGATGCCCAGGATGCCACCCAGCAGAATTCTCTGGCTCGCCGAAATGCCCCGCGTAGAGCCCACCAGCAATGGCAATGACAACAGGCCCATGGCAATGACTGAAATTGCAATGCTGGCCTGTTTCCAGAACACCACCCTGAAATGGTGCGTATCGAGCTCGTTATCCCGCAAATGCCTGATGTAAAGCACCAGTTCGTGCGGCGCCAGGGCTTCAAGCGGCAGGATCAGGATATTCGCCTGTTCCTTTGTGAGGAGTTTCTCCCACTGCAGGCGGTCGATGTGTTCCTCCCTGGCGCTCATGCCCGACAATTCTGTACGGCTGACGTCTTCCAGCAACCAGGTATCGGCGCCCGTAATGGTGGCCTGCCCGGCATGGTAATAGACCTGGAGCTCGGACTGATCGCCGGTCTGGTAGATTTCCACATCTTCCAGGACCTGGTTGAACCGGACATCGCCCACGTG
>JARFQZ010000357.1 GCA_029287515.1 Lysobacterales bacterium | reverse complement strand
CCAATTCCCCAACGGCTCTCCTGCTTCACCAACACGGCATCAGCGTGTTTGCGATTACCCAGCACCACGCGCCTGCCGTTATCCAGGTGAGGGCGTAATAACAGCCCGATCTGCCCTAGGTGAACGGAATTATCGGCATCGGTATAAATGATGGCATCCATGCCGTCTTCCATGGCCTGCATTGCACCCAGAATGACGGCGCCACCCTTGCGCGAATCGCCGACTGATTGCAGGCGGGTCAGCGGACCCTCCCCGGCTGGAATGGCATCCTGCAGGAAAAGCACGCTGACTTTGTCCGCGAGGGTATGCTCACTTGCGATTTGTTCTGCTATCTTGCCGCTGTCGTGAGGACAACCATCGTCGACGGCATACAGGTGCCAGTCGATGGCTGTGCCCTGCGTCGCCCATGCCAGCTGGTCAAGCTTCACTCGCAGGGAATCTTCTCCATTCGGGTTGTTCCGGCTTTTTGGGTACAGCCGGTTCTGCTCGCCCCACATGGCAAAAATCACAGCCACTTTCACCGGCTGGTCATTGGCTTGTAAATAGCGGCGTGAACCGAACAGTTTGGCCGCGATTCTGAACTCGAGAGGTGCGTCCTCTTTTCGAGCCGCTTTGATCACTTCCGTCTCAGAAATATCCGGCAGGGCCAGCAGTGCCTCTGTCAGTGCGTACAGGCTTTGCTGGTCGGCCTCCTCGGTCAGATCAAACTCGGTTTTGGCATCTCTGACAAGATCGATGGGTATTGCCATGGTGTTCCCGTCCGTACGCGTTTTAAAACTTGATTGTGAACGATCAAAGGGGTCAGGTTAACTTTTTACGGCAAGCTATTTGTTGGAAACAGCGCTAATCAGCGGCGTCAGCACCCGCGTAACCAATGGAATGAGCGCCATGCCCAGCACGGTGCCGAAGACGCCGTCCAAAAAGGCGGTCACGGCCCATTGGACAAAACCGGCGGCATCGCCCGCTCTCCCGGCAATCGCAACGGCCACGTGATGAATCTGGTCGTAAAGCCAAGGGAAACCCAGGACGTCCGTCCCATGCAAAATGATCGATCCGCCGACCCAGAGCATCGCTGCCGTGCCCACGATCGACAAGGTCGTGAGAAGTATCGGCATTCCCTTGACCAGCCCACGCCCAATGAAGCGCCCTACCCTCGTGATCCCGTTGGCAGAAAGCCAAAGCCCGATGTCATCCATTTTTACGATCAGCGCCACGCTGCCGTAAACCAGGATCGTCACGGCCACACCCGCCAGGGCCAGTGTTGAGGCTTCGAACCAGAAGCCGCCGGCTTCGATATTGGCGAGGATGATGGTCATGATTTCAGCCGAGAGAATAAAGTCTGTCTTGATGGCGCCTTTGACACGCGCCTCTTCAAGATGGACCGGATCTCCGATGCTCATGTCCTGCTCTACATGGGTATCCTGGTGTGGAAAGAGCCAGTGGAAGACTTTCTCAGCACCTTCAAAGCACAGATAAGCCCCGCCCAGCATTAAAAGCGGCGTGATAAACCCCGGCGCAAAGGCGTTAAGGAGTAGCAGCGCTGGTAGCAGTATGACGATCTTGTTGAACAGCGACCCTTTGGTGATTTTCCATATGATCGGCAGTTCGCGGTCGGCCTTGAAACCGATCAGGTACTTGGGCGTGACCGCCGTGTCGTCAATCACTACTCCGGCGACCTTGGTGCCGGCCTTTGCGGCCTGGGTGGCGACGTCATCTACCGAAGCAGCGGCGATCTTTGCAATGCCGGCGACATCGTCCAGCAAGGCCAAAAGTCCGCTCAAGAGACTGCCCCTTCCAGGAAAACACCGCCGTGGAAGCTCATTGGAAACTTGTTATACATGGTTGCTGGGCCCTGAAGTACGACTTCAAGTGCGAAAGCTTAGACTACCTGAACTTCACCGTCACGCTCGTTAGGGCTGATGATCTCGACAGCCGTGTCGAAATGGCGCTGGACCTATAGCCCCGTTCCTGAATCCTTGGTTTATACTTTCCCCTTCTGATCCGACCTTGATTCTTCCGGACGTGGCCAATGACCGAGTACCTAGCAAGCCTGATCGTCGATCCTAATGCCTGGGTCGCCCTGGCCACGCTTGTGGCAATGGAAATCGTTCTGGGTATAGACAACCTCATCTTTATCTCCGTGCTAACCAACAAGCTGCCCCCCGAAAAGCGCGAGAACGCGCGCCGGATCGGGATCGGCGGCGCATTGATTCTGCGCCTGCTGCTGCTCGGGACAATCGCCTTCATCATCGGCCTGACCCAGCCGGTGTTCGAAGTGTTCGGCAAGGGTTTTTCGTGGCGCGACCTGATTCTCATCACGGGCGGGCTGTTCCTGGTGTGGAAGGCCACCAAGGAAATTCATCACAGTGTGGATCCGGACCCCGAACATGACCTGTTCGACACCAGCCAGGCGTCGCTGAGTGTCTCCGCGGCGATTGCCCAGATCCTGGTGCTGGACCTGGTGTTTTCTGTCGACAGCATCATTACAGCCGTGGGGATGACCGAGCACATCCCTATCATGGTGATTGCGGTATGTGCCGCTGTGACCGTGATGCTGCTGGCGGCGACTCCCCTGGCGAATTTCATTCAGCGCAATCCGACCATCGTCATGCTGGCGCTGGCTTTCCTTCTGCTGATCGGCACTACGCTCATTGCCGAAGGATTCGGCGCACATGTGCCGAAAGGTTACATCTATGCCGCGATGGCATTCTCGGCCCTGGTCGAAGGACTGAACATGTTGTCGAGACGGGCGCGCAGACGAAGATCGGCGGCAGGCTAGGGGGATGGCCTCACGGATGGACTTTGAACCCATCAAGCGTGCCTACCGTAACTGGCGGCGCATGCATGTCTGTGCCCGACCACCAGCCATGCCTGAGCCATTTTTTGCGACGGATGACGTGGATGCGGTGAATCGATTCTTCCAGAAAAGCCCGGTTGATGTTGCGGGTCATTCGGGCTCTCCGGGCATTCTCCCCGGCCAGTGCGCTGTGTGTGGCGTCAACGTCGATTTCATTATCGAGCAACCGAATGATGGAAGTCCCGTCAACTGGCGTGAAACCCTCAAGTGTCCGCAATGCGGCATGATCAACCGCTGGCGTGGTTGTCTGCATTTGTTCGAAGCGGTATGCATGCCGTTCAGCGAGGATCGTGTCTACCTGACCGAGGCGCTTTCGCCCGTCTGCGAGAAGCTTGAACCCCGTTTGCCATTGCTCGTATCCAGCGAGTATCTGCCGGGAGCGGCACCAGGCGAGCTGGTTGAGATGCATTCCGGACCGGTCAGACACGAAGACGTTACTCAACTGAGCTTCGAAGATCGCAGCCTGGAGACTATTCTGACTTTTGATGTGCTGGAGCATGTTCCGGATTACCGCAAGGCGCTGAAAGAGTTCCACCGGGTATTGGTCAGGGGTGGTCAGTTGCTGATCAGTGTTCCTTTCAGTTTTCGAAAGGAAACTCTGGTGAGAGCGATCGTGAAAGATGACGGCACCATCGAGCATCTCGTCGAGCCGTGTTACCACGGTGACCCCCTGTCCGCCGAGGGAGTGCTCAGTTACTACGATTTCGGCATGGATCTGCTGGAAGACCTCGGCCGCGCGGGTTTCTCCGAACGGTTTGTGGTTTGCTACTCAGATCCTGAATGGGGTTATCTGGATAAAAATGTTGTTTTCCTGGCGCGTAAACTTAAAAAATAACCCCACCGGCCCGGATGGAGTCCGGGCCGGTGGCTGACCTCAGTTACACCCCTGGACATTCCCCAGGGTCTGGCCGGGCGAGTTGCCCGAAACGACCGTGGTGCCACTGCACGTGATGCTCGACTCACCCTGTGCGTTCAGCCCGTACCCCTGGTTGCCTTTGATTTCACTGTCTGCGACCGAGGCGGTTGTGCCCTCGCCGGCAGTGAGTACGCCCGAAGAACCATTGTCCAGTATATCCACCGACTTGAGCATGAGCTGTGAACCTTCATAAACGGCGAATCCTTCCCCGGGCGATTCCGAAACCATGCTGTCTTCGACGATCAGATCAGAGCCCGTGTAAACACTGACACCGGCGCCCCCGGTGGACGATACCGAGGTCTGGCTGATCATGCCGCTGGAATCATCGATCGAGATCGCGGACAGTCCGCCATTACCCAGTACCGAGTTGGATGAAAAGTTCGGAATACTGGATCCCGCCCTGACCAGCACCCCCCCGGTCGTATTCTGATCGAAAGAGGATTCGGTAATGGATTCAGCCGATGAGTTGGTCGCGATTTGCATACCCAGGCTGTTGTTATCGAAACTGTTCATATGAACGGAACCGACGGTAGACCCCCCGAGAATGGCTAGCCCCCCCTTGGCAGCAGTGCACTCAGTGCAGCTTCCGTTGTCATTGACCAGGTTATTGGCGATGGTGTCCACCGATGAACTGTTGTCGATGAATATTCCCGACAGCCCGCTGTCCACGACCTGATTTTGAGAGATTGTTTGCACGGCAGAGCGTTTTTGAACAACCAGCCCATTCTGCTTGCTGTTGCTTACAATGTTTGATTGGACAAGCGTGGCAGACGAATCCTCGAAAACAGCAATGCCGCCCGGACGGTTGTTATCCGCCTGGTTGTCGCTCAACACATCGGCATGCGCGAATTCGGTAATCAGGATGCCGTTGCCGGCAAACGGAAACAGGATACCGCCGTTATTCGCGGTCAGGTTGCCCCGTACAGTGGAGTTCAACGGTGCGACATTGTTGCGGTTGTTGACCTCGATCCCGGCGATCCCGTTATTGAGCGCCGTGTTGTCCAGTATCTGGTAGTCGCCGCCTGTCGTCAGTAAGATGCCGTCGCGTGCGTGACCGTTGGCTATGTTCCTGATGATGCAGGCTCCAAAAGCTGAAGGGCATCCGGTGACGGGACCAGAGACTGAAATCCTGCGAGTGGCGGCTACCGAAATTCCCGTCTCATTGTTGGCAACGGCAACATTGTCACTGATGGTGAGCCCGCCAGTACCCTGCGCGCCCACTCCGAACCGGCCGTTGCCCTCAAAATAATTGTGATCGATCTGCACGTTGTCGGCATTGAGAACGAACAGGCCAACCGCGGAGGAACCCCTGACGGTAAATCCGGCTATACGCACATTACTGGAACCGACCCCCATCGCATTCACGGGGGAGCCGCTCCTCAGGCCGTTTTCAGCATCGATGATTGTGACCGACGCTCCGCTTCCGATCAGCGTTGCACCCTGAGGAATCGCATTCAAACCCGGCCCCCGGCTTCCAATGGGCAACACTTCACCGGTAAGGCTCGGTGAATAGGTTCCCGGGCGGACCAAAATGACATCCCCTCTTCCGGCAGCCTTTCCAACCGCTTCGGTGATGCTGCGAAACGGACGACTTGAAGAGCCGGTCCCGTTCGGGCCCGCGTCGTCATCGACATACAAATCTATTCTAAGCCCTTCCAGCGAGGGTGCTGGCGGTGGATCGGGCGGTGGCGGGTTTGGCCGGGAGTTGCTGACCACCTGGACAGCCTCTTTCTGTCGGTCCCGAATGGTCAGAATCAACGGCCCTGAGCCCCTGGGGCCTCTCGTGGTCTGCGCTTCGGTGCGGATCACGACATCCTGGCTCTGCGAGAGACAGAAACCCGCGAAAGCGGTTGTCGACTCTCCATTTTCCCTCCTGGTGATGAAGCCACCCACATTGGCCCCACCCTGGAATCCCCCGCCGGGCCGGTCGACGAATTGAGTCAGGAGACCCATCAGGAACGTCCCGCGTGGTGATCCGGGCACGCTCTTGATCCGGACAATATAGAAGCCGGGCTCCAGCTCGGCTTCAAGTTCTATGCGGTCACTCCCCCGCACTTCCTCTGTCACGGGATTCCTGCCGGCATCGAGGATCTGGACGGATACGCCCAGGTTCTGAGGCGAGAATCC
>JARFQZ010000266.1 GCA_029287515.1 Lysobacterales bacterium | reverse complement strand
GAAAAAGGCCTGGACAATCCGGGGCGGCTGGCGGGCTACCTGGCGGGGATTGCCGGCAACCTGGCGCTCGGCGAGCAGCGCCGTGTGCATCGACAGCGTACTGCCGTGAATTCAGAGATCGTGGCGCTGATCCCTGACGAGTCGGAAAGTCCGTTCCGGCAGGCTGCCAGGGCCGAGATCTGTAAACAGGTGCAGGAAATCCTGGGCGATCTGAAGAAAGAACGCGATCGCGAAATCCTGCAGCGTTTTTATGTGCGGGAGGAGGACAAGGCAAGCATTTGCCGGCGGCTCGGTGTCGACAGCGTGCATTTCAACCGGGTGCTTTACCGGGCCCGCCAGCGCATGAAATCGGCCATTTTGGCTTCCGATCGGCGCAGCCATTTCCAGGTGATCAGCTGATGCCAAAAGTTTCTGCTTCAGGTGAGACTTTTTTGGATCTGGTTACAGGTCATTAGTTGAATGGGGGCATTTGCCCAAATCATGGGAGCGCATGAAGGGATGAATAAGAACCATACAGATGAAAGCCGACTGATTGAGCGGTACCTGGCTAATGAGCTATCGGAGCCAGAACGCGAAGCGTTCGAGGAGCGGGTGCTTTGCTCACCCGACCTGCTCGATGAGCTCGAGGCAGCGGAACGCCTGCAGCAGGGGTTGCAGGATGTCGCTGCCCTGGAAATGGCCAATGCGCCAGCGGATCAGTCGACCGGCCGCACCAGGTCAACTGTCGTGTCGCTATTTCAGTCACCAAGATACGCAATGGCTGCCTCGGTGCTGCTGCTGGTTTCTCTGAGCATGTCCAGTTTCCTGCTTCAGCAGAACCGGCATTTGAGCACGGCCGACGCCGGCTTGCCTGTGCAAACCGAGATCATTCCCCTGGTCTCCGTCCGTTCAGGCTCCGGCAGCGATCCAGTCAATACACTGAACGTCGGTGACGGGACGAATCAATACGTGATGATGCTGGACCCGGGTTTCGAAGAATATGCCCACTTCCGGGCAACCGTCTATCGGCTGGAGGCCGGTGAAGCGAAATCCATGCTCTGGCAGGTCGACGAGATGATTCCGGGATACGAGGACATGCTGGCGCTCAGCGTGCCAGGTTCTGTCCTGGAAGCAGGTGATTTCGAGATTCGGATTGAAGGCTGGCGGAACGATTGGCCGGCAACCCACGAATACGACCGGGTTAATACGCTGACCTTGCGGGTCAGTGACAAGTGAGACATTTACGGCTTTGGGTACAGGTCTAGATTAAGAAGGAGAAAAAGTTTAACTCAGCAGGGCAGATTGGGAAGATGTTAAACCAGGATACAAAAAGTGAACTCCGGCTACTGATCGTCGGCGATTATTTGTTCGAGCCAAAGGCTGGTTTGCTTTCCGGACCCACCGGTGCTCATCACATCTGCTCACGTCTCTCGGCACTGCTCAGTTACCTCATCGAACATTCCAACGAGGTGGTTGAACGTGAATACCTGGTTGATGAGCTTTGGCATGACGATCCGAATGGATCGCGCTGTCTCACCCAGTATGTCGGGCGCTTGCGGCAGTATTTCGACGACAAAGCAAGCGTCGCCCACTACATAGAAACCATCCCCAATCGCGGATACCGTCTGGTGGCGCCGGTCTACGGAAGTACGCGCAGGCCCGAATGCGTCCAGGCCGCAGTATTACCGCACCATGAAGAACAGTCCGGCAACCGGATTGCGGGCCTGATCCGCGAATTTCGCGATCGCAAGGTCTGCCGCTCGCTGGTGATCTATTCTGTCGTGGTGTGGCTGGTCTTCCAGGTCGCCGAGATCGTGGTGGAGGCGCTGCTTTTACCCGGCTGGACTCTCAGCCTGGTAGTGGTGCTCGGAATTCTCGGTTTCCCCATCGCCGCAGTTCTGTCCTGGGTGTTCGACCTGACGCCTGAAGGTGTTGTCAAGGGCCGCAGCCATGTTACACAGCCGACCGTTACGGGCACTCGCAGCCGGCATGATCTTGTTCTCGATTACGCACTGGTGCTGGTCTCAGTTGCGATCTTCGGTTGGCTGATCACGACGAGTGTTGGTTTCGGGTTTTCCGGGAACGTCTATGCCCAGCCACCCGCGCAGACCAGTTCTGAAATCCAGAACCTGATTTCGGGTTCGGCTTGCGAGCTTGAATGATAACGGCAAAAGTGACCCTGGAACGGTCAAACGTCAATCGCTTCAGGGTCACGCCATAAGGCCAATGTCAGAAATTCATGCAACGCCGGTACGTAAGTTTCCCGGCTGATCCAGAATCCCGCGTTGTGGTCGCCTTCCATTTCAAGGAATGACTTGGGTTCGAGCGCCTCATTAAAGATGGTCTCACCCATGCTGAAGGGGATGATTTCATCCTGCCGGCTGTGTGCCACCAGCACGGGCGCCTGGATCCGGGTGACGTATTCTTTCACCGGGTAGTCGATCCGGGTAATCAGCCGCACCGGCAGCACCGGGTACAGTTGTTTGCCCATGTCCATTCCCGAGCTGAAACATGATTCGATGATCACCCCGGCCGGCTTCACGTCGGGCTGGCTGGCCAGCCAGGCG